>JAMFST010001149.1 GCA_026225435.1 Labilithrix luteola | reverse complement strand
GCTGTACGACACGGTCTGAAGGCGTGACCGAAAAGCTCCACCGCGCGCGTCATCGCTGTCGCGGTCGCGGTGGATGCTGGCGCCACGTTCACCGGACGCCGAACGCCTGGCGCGCGTCTTGCTGAGCTCGAGCCGATGATCCCGCGACGCCTCGGTACGCTCCCCTTCGTTTCGCTGGTCACTCTTGCGCTGTCGGCGTCGTTCGCCGGGTGCAGCTCGGACGACGGCGGCTCCTGCGATGATGGCGCGGAGTGCTTCCGCGCCATCGATGGCGGACTAGTGGACGCCAGCCCGGACGCCGCGCCCTCCGCCTGCGTCGAGGGGAACCCGTGCAGCGCGGGGATTGCTTGCCAGGTCGTGACGCTGACGCCAGGCCGGCTGACGACGTGCCAGTGTACGGACGGAGTGTACGCTTCGTGCCAGTGACCGCGGTCAGCCGCCGAACTTCGCCTTCGCGTCGCTGTACAATCTGAGTCGCGCGGCGTTGCGCTCCTCGATGAGGCGCGTCAGATCGGCGCTCATCTTGTCGCGCGGCGCCTTGCAGGTGGCGCGGACGCGGTCGTTCAGCGCTTCGAGCTCGCGGTCACTCTTCACGTGGTCTCGCGCCGCGCCGAGCTTCTTCCACGTCTTCTGCGCGCAGCCGTTCCAGGCGTCGTCGTCGGCGAGGACCAGATCCGCGTTGGCCTGCGGCATGGCGCCGACCTTGGCGAGGCCGGTGACCTCGGTGACGCCCATGAACGATTCGGTGAGCGGCGCGGGCCAGCTGGCGGCGCTGCCGGAGCCGGCGGCGAGCGGCTCGCCCGCCTTCACCGTGTCCTCGGAGATGTCCACGCGGTAGCGCGCGCCGTCGAAGGTGACGAAGTACGCGGTGCCGCCGTCGACATTCCACACCAGGCCCGGGGTGCCGGCGGGGAGCGCGGGCGGGTAGCCGGCGAGCGTCTGCGCGAACAGGTGATTCCCCTGGCTGTCGTACTCCGAGTAGCCCTTCACCACGCCGCCGTACTTGCCGAGGCCCGACTTCACCTTGGCGTCGAACGGCGTGCTCGAGGCCCACGCGCCGCCCCCGAAGCCGACCCCCTGGTTGCCCGGGGTCCACTCGATGTGCGGGACCCACGCGTCCTTCGCCTGGGCGACGTAGTGCACCGTCATCCCGGCCGGCGCGCGGGCGAGGGCGTCGCGCACCTTGTCCAGGTTGCTGGCGTCCTTGTCCTTCAGGTCAGGGAAGCGGGCGATGACCGAGAGCGCGGTGAGCTTGCCTTGGTACACCTCGGAGACCGAGGCGATGTGCTTGGGCGCGCCGGTGATGGTCGCCGCCGGCAGCTTCTCGGCCGGGTTGTCGCTGTTGAGCGGGAGCTGCTCGGTCCTGGTGAAGAGCGACAGGTCGCCGTCCACCCCGAGGTAGAGCACGTTGCGACCGTCGGGCGACTGGAGGTAGAAGCCGCGGCGCTCGCCGAAGTGGCGGTCCTCGAGCGGCGTCAGCTCGACGACGTCCTTCGCGCCGTCCATCCTGTATTTGTACCCGCCGCCGGTGCGATCGAGCACCAGCCCCTGGGTCCCGTCGCGCGTGGCGAAGTGGGCCACGGGGAGCTGCCCGTTGGTGATCGGGCGGATGACACCGTCGCCGCCGTCGCCGCCGTCGCCGCCGTCCGCGCCGTTCGCGCCGCTGGTGGGGGCGTCCGCAGGCTTGGCGTCGCCGCCGCAGGCGACGATGAGGAAAGGGACGACCGTGATCGAGGCGAGGGCGAAGGCGAGCGTCGGGCGCAGGCGCGTCATGAGGTGGAGAGTCTGACGTCGTCTCGGCCTCGAAGATGCAGAAAAATGTTCGCCGATCAGCTGCTCGGGCAGGCGGCGCGGATCTTGGGCGAGACCTTCTTCGCTTCGAGCACCGCGTCACTGGCGTCGGCGCTGGCGCGGAAGGCAGCGCAGGCTTCGGTCGCCAGGGCGGGGGAGTCGAGCGCCACGTAGCTCTCGAGGAGCGCGCGCGAGATGGCGGCCTTCTGCTTGAGGGTGAGCCCCGCCTCGGCGAGCAGCTGGTTCCCCCGCGCGACCGCCTCGAGGTACCGGCCGGTCTCGACGTCGGCGGCCAGCTGGGGGAGCTCGGTGACGATCCTCTTCTGGGAGAGGTGGGTGCGATCGTCCCCCTCGGCGCGCGCGGCGGTCTCCGCGTGCGCGGCCTCCGCCTTGCCTCGCTCGGTCAGCGTCACGTCCAGCAGCGGAACCAGGATGACGTCTCCGCGCCCGAGCACCAGCGCGTCACCGGCGCGGCCGTTGTAGTGCGCGAGCTGCCAGGCGCGATTGGGGTCGCCCCAGTACTTGCGCGCGAAGGTCACCAGCGATTCCCCCTCGGCGGACAGGTGGGTCACCACCGCGGGGATGACGATCTGATCCCCCTCCGACGGCGCGATCCACGCGACCGCGTCGTTCACCGTGGCCAGGAGATCGGCGCGCCGCTCGTCGCCGAGGAAGACGCGCGCCAGCTCCGGCCAGGTCTCGTGGCCGTCGGCGCGGTGGTAGCTCGGCGCGGGCACCTCGAGGCGCATCCCCGGGACGATGGCGCTGCCCCCCTGCGAGTCGAGCGCGTTGGCGAAGGCGAGGATCTCCTCCGACTTGGGATCGCCGTACTCCTTCTCGGCGATCAGCGCGAGCGAGTCCCCCTTGCTGACCAGGTGAGAGAAGGCCGCAGCCGGCCGCCCGGACAGCAGGAGCGCGAGCGACGTGGCCAGCGAGGTGACGACCGCGAGAGATCTCTTCAAGGTTTGGCTCCTGCGTCGGCGGCGGCGAGATCGAGCGAGGTGGCCATGACGACGTCGAGCGGCAAGGTGGCCCCCGCGGCGATGACCACCGGGCGGCGCTCGTCGGCGAAGTACGGGTTCTTCAGCACGACCTCGTGTGGCCCCGCGGAGAGGGGGAGCGCACGGGCGAGCGGGGTGGTCTCCAGCTTGGCGCCGTCGATCCAGATCTCCGCCCAGGGGTGCGCGGTCACGCGGATCTGCCCCGCGGCGTTCACCACGCCGGCGGCGCTGGCCCGGTGACGCCAGCGCACCACGCCGAAGGTCGCCGCCAGCAGCACGATCGCCAGGCCGGCGGCGAGAGCGCCCTTCTGCGCGCGGGTGGCGCGTGACAGCCGACGAGCGAGAGGGAGCTCGAAGCGATCGAGATCGTGCTCCGCTCGTTCGAGCGCGCGCACCACCTCGTCGGCGGAGGCGAAGCGATCCTCCGGCCGCCGCTCCACCAGCCGCATGACGATCCGCTCGAGCGCGCGCGGGGTCTGCGGTGCCCGGCGAGCGAGCGGCTCGGCCCGTTCACGCCGGCTGCGCGTGCGCCCGCGCCCGGCGAGCACCGTCGTGTCGGGCGAGCTCGGATCCGCCTCGAAGGGGCGCGCCCCGGAGAGCATCTCGTAGAGGACGACGCCGAGCGAGAACAGATCGGTGCGCGCGTCCACCGGCGCGACCCCCTCGGCGAGCAGCGCCTCCGGCGCCATGTACGCCGGCGTCCCGAAGGACACGGCCTCGCGTCGGGCCGCCGTCGCGCGGCTCTTGTGCGGCGAGGCGTCCTCCAGCTTGGCCAGCGGCGAGTCGGGGATCAGCTCGGCGATGCCGAGGTCGGCGAGCTTCACCTGCCCGTCGCTGCCGAGGAGGATGTTCTGCGGCTTCACGTCGCGATGCACCAGCCCGCGGCCGTGCAGGTACGAGAGCCCGCGCGCCACCGCCAGCGCGATGCCCACCGCGCGCGGCGTCGGCAGCCGCGCGTCCAGTTGCATCCGCTGCGCGAGGTTCCCGCCGCTCACCAGCTCGAGCGCCAGCGACAGTCGATCGCCCGCGCGCACCGCGGCGAACATGCGGACCACGTTGGGGTGGCCGAGCTCCTCGAGCAGCCGCGCCTCGCGCACCATCGGCTCGGCGAACGAGGACGTCGGCGCGATGGTCGGCCGCAGCACCTTCAGCGCCACGGTCCGCCGCACGCGCGACGTCCCCGGCTCGAGCTGCTCCGCCTCGTAGACCGTGGAGACCGCCCCCGAGCCGATCTCGCGCAGCAGCTTGTAGCCGTCCTCGAGCGCGCGCCGCTGCGTCTCCGCGTCGATGCTCACGCCGGACGTTTCTCGCCCGCCGCCGCGAAGAGCGAGCGGCCGGTCATCGCCGCCGGCTGCGCCACGCCGAGCAGCTCCAGCATCGTCGGCGCCACGTCGCAGATGCGCCCCAGCTTCACCAGCTCGCGCCTGGCGTCGTGGTCGTTGATGTACATCAGCGGCACGGGGAACGTGGTGTGCGAGGTGTGCGGCTTGCCGCTGGCGGGGTCCTTCATCAGCTCGCAGTTGCCGTGATCCGCGGTGACGAAGACGCAGCCCCCCTTGGCGCGCGTGGCGGCGACGATCTTCCCCACGCCGTCGTCGACCGCCTCCACGGCCTCGACCGCTGCGCCGAGCTTTCCGGTGTGGCCGACCATGTCGGGGTTGGCGAAGTTCACCAGCACGAAGTCGAACCGGTCGCTCTCGATGGCCTTCACCACCGCCTCGGCGACCGCCGGCTCGCTCATTTCCGGCTTCTCGTCGTAGGTGGCGACCTTCTTGTCGGACGGGATCATCACCCGCTCCTCGCCGGCGAAGGGCTCCTCGCGCCCGCCGTTGAAGAAGTAGGTGATGTGCGCGTACTTCTCCGTCTCGGCGCAGCGAAACTGGGTCAGCCCGCGGCGGGCGATCACCTCGGGGAAGATGTCGCTGAACTGCTCCTTGGGGAAGGCGACGGGCAGCGGCAGCGCGCGGTCGTAGGTGGTCATGCAGGCGAAGCGGGTGGCGTCGAACGGCGCGGGGCCTCCGCGATCGAACCCGGTGAAGTCAGGGGTCGCCAGCGCGTGGGTCAGCTCGCGCGCGCGGTCGGGGCGGAAGTTGAAGTGGAGGCAGGCGTCGGCCGCCGTCGTCCCCGCGTAGCCCGCCACCACGAACGGCTCGACGAACTCGTCGAACTTCTCCGCCGCGTAGCTCGCCTCGACTCCGGCGAGCGCGCTCGGTTGCGTCGCCACGCTGGACTTGCCGTGGACGATCGCCTCGTAGGCGCGCTGCACGCGATCCCAGCGGTTGTCGCGATCCATCGCCCAGTAGCGACCGTGGACCGTGCCGATGACGCCGCTCTGGTGCTCGGCCAGCTTGGCCTCGAGGTCCTTCAGGTAGCCAGGCGCCGTCCCCGGCTGCACATCGCGCCCGTCGAGGAAGGCGTGCACCACCACCTGCACGCCGCCCGCGTGGGCCATCTCGATGAGCGCGTGGAGGTGCGTGTTCATGCTGTGGACGCCGCCGTCGGAGACGAGGCCGCACAGGTGCAGCTTCCCGCCGCGCGCCTTCGCCCCTTCGATCAGCGAATGGAGCACGGCGTTGGTCTTGAGCGTCCCGTCGTACATCGCCACGTCGATGCGCGAGATGTCCATCTGGGCGATGCGCCCGGCGCCGAAGTTCAGGTGCCCGACCTCGCTGTTGCCCATCTGCCCCGGCGGCAGCCCCACGTCCGGCCCGCTGGTGGAGATGAGCGAGTGGGGAAAGGCCGCCTTGAGCGCGTCCATCTGCGGCGTCTTCGCCAGGCGCACGGCGTTGTCCGCGCTCTCTTCGCGCTCGCCGAAGCCATCGAGGATCACCAGGACGACGGGGCGCGTGCGCGGAGAAGACGGAGACGATGGAGAGGTCGGGGTGTCGGGCATGACGCCCGGAACCTACTCCGCCACGCGCCAGGTCAAAAGAGTCAGGTGGCGCGGCGCATGAGCCGGTCGACGGCGGCGGCGATGGTGTCCACGTCGGTCTCGAGGGCGAAGTGCCCAGTGTCGAGCATCTGCACCTCGGTGTTGTCCGGGTTGTCCCGCTGGTAGGCCGCCGCGCCCGCGGGGAGGAAGAACGGGTCGTGCTTCCCCCAGATGGCCAGCGTCGGCACCTTGATCTGGCGAAAGAGTGCCTGGAACTGCGGGTACATTTTGACGTTGCTGGCGTAGTCGAGGAACAGATCGAGCTGGATGTCCGCCTGGCCGGGGCGCTCGAGGAGAGCCCAGTCGAGCAGGTACGACTCGGGGGCGATGCGCTCGGGGTGCGGCACGTTCTGCAGGTACTGCGCCTTGGTCCCCTCGAGGGTGAGCACGTTGTCCCGCACCACCTTGCGGTCCTCCGCCGAGCGGGTGGACCAGTAACGCCGGATGGGCGCCCAGGCATCGCCGAGCCCCTCCTCGTAGGCGTTGCCGTTCTGCGAGATCAGCGCGGCGACCCGCTCGGGGTGAGCGAGCATGAGGCGGAAGCCGACCGGCGCGCCGTAGTCGAACACGTAGACGCCGTAGCGCTCGAGGGCGAGGGCATCGGTGAAGGCGACCACCGTCTTCGCCAGCGCGTCGAAGGTGTACGTGTAGTGCCGCTCGGCAGGCACGTGGGTGAAGCCGAAGCCGGGGAAGTCCGGTGCGATCACGTGGTAGCGCGTGGCCAGCCGCGGCATCAGCTCGCGAAACTGGTGCGACGACGACGGGTAGCCGTGGAGCAGGAGAAGCACCGGGCCGTCTGCGGGACCGGCCTCGCGGTAGAAGACATCGACACCGTCGGCCTGGATGCGCTT
>JAMFST010001148.1 GCA_026225435.1 Labilithrix luteola | reverse complement strand
GGTACGCCCGGATGTGCGGGCTCACGTTCGCCTCGCGCATCGTCCACATGCCGTGCTCATCGAGCGTGAAGGTCAGCACGTGGTGATCCGGGTTCTCCAGGATCAGACGGACGGGCGCGTCCGTCGTCCACGACCAGTTCTGGAAGTGCCAGGTCTGCGGCTCGGCTTCGAGCGCCTTGGCGGCCGCCGTCTGGCGGAAGCGCTCGAGGTTCGTCTTGGCGTCTGCGGTGAGCTTCTTGTCGGCGGGCCAGCGGATCATTCGGGCGGGAGAAGACCAAGGCGCCCGGGCGCGCGCAAGGGGCAAATCAGGCAAATCACGTTATCGCGAAGCCAGCAGGCGTTCACGCCGAGGAGCGCAGCGACACACGGCCGGAAGGCGCTCGATCCCCGCGGGCGCGGTCAGTGCCTGCGGGAATTGCGCTACGCTGGCCCGGTGCAGCTTCACCCGACCCGCTCGACCTTCCACGTGGGGCTGTCGGGCGCCGCGATGGTCGCCATGGGGATCGCCGCGCGGGTTCCGGCGGTGGTGGCCTTCGGCGGAGCGATCGTCCTGGCCGTCGCCGTGGGGCGAGCGCTGGCGCTGGCCTCGGTGACGCGGCTGCGGGCGAGCGGCTTCGAGATGGTCTGGGCGCAGGTGCGCCGGGTGGTGCGGACCACCCGCGGGAGCGAGGTGCGCATCCAGGCCGAGCTGCGCAACCGCGGGGTCGACGAGGCGCGCGGGGTCAACGTGCGCGCGGTCGCCAGCAGCATGCTGAAGGTGACGGCCGACCCGCCGGTGGTGGACATCCCCGGCGGCGGTCGCGTGCGCGTCGACATCGTGGTCGAGGCGCGCCGGGTGGGGCGCTGGGGGCTGCACGGCGTGTCGCTCGAGGCGCGCTCGACGCCCGGCGGCGGTGAGGGGCTCTACGAGGTGCCGCTGATGTTCGCCAACCCGCTGGGGGTCGAGGTGCTCCCCAAGGCGCTCCAGGCGATCGGCGCGTCGGCGCGCGGGGGGCGATCGCGCTCGCTCACTTCGGCGGGGCGCACGGCGATGCGCGCGGGCGAAGGGGACGAGCTGCGCGAGCTGCGGCAGCACGTGTCCGGCGACCCGTTCAAGCGCATCGCCTGGAAGGCCAGCGCCCGCCGCGGGCAGCTGATGGTGCGCGAGACCGAGCGCGACGAGCGCGACGTCGTCTGGCTGTTCCTCGATGCGTCGGTGGAGCTATGGGCGGGCGAGCCGGGGCGCGCTCCGCTCGACTCCATGGTCGACGAGGTGGCGGCAGCGGCGGCCTATCACCTGGGGCGCGGCGATCTCGTCGGGCTGGCGGTGGTCGCCTCGCGGCTCCGTACATTCCTCCAGCCGGACGGCGGCGCGGTGCACGGGGCGAAGATCGCCGCGGCGCTGGCCAGCTCGGCCAGCATGGTGGACGCGGATCGCACCGAGCTCGACGAGTACGACGTGGCCCAGCGTGTCTCCGAGCACGCCCGTCCGCTCGACTCGGCCGGGCTGGTCGACGTGGCCCGCGGAGACCTCGACAAGCTGGCCGCGCGGGCCGAGCTGCTGCGCGCCCGCGCCCCCTTCGCCGCGCGCAAGCCGTTCTCGCGTACCCCGCGGGAGGAGAAGCTGCGGCACTACCTGGCCTCCTTCGGGCTGGAGGTGCCGCCGCGCATCGAGGGGGAGCGCGAGAAGACCGAGCAGTGCATGGCCGCGGCCTTCGAGCGCACGCTGGAGACCAAGCCGCGTCCGAGCCTGGTGCACGTGTGGGGGGCAGCGCCGGCGAGCCTCGCGCCAGGGGCCGCGGCGGTGGCCTCACCGGGGGGGACGGCGTTTCGTCGTGCGCTCGCTCGCCTGCGCGGCAAGCGGGTGGCCGTGCACTGGACGCTGGCGCCGCTCGAGGCGAGCGTGGTGAAGGAGCGGCGTGACGACGTGCGCATGACGCTGACGCTGCCCGGTATGCCCGGCAAGACGACGGGGGTACAGCTCCGTCACGCGGTGGAGGACGCCGTCCTCGTTCGCCTGCGCGCGGGGCGACGTCGAGACGAGCGCGCGCTGCGTCGCCTCGGGATCAAGCCGTCGGCGCTGATGATCACCAGCCGCGCCCGCACCACCACGCTCGCGCCGAGCCTGCCGAACGCGCGGAACGACTCCGCCGAGGAACCGGCCGCCGAATGACCGACGCACGCACGCTTCTCCGCCAGCACGGGCTCCTCCCGAAGAAGTCCTTTGGCCAGAACTTCCTCGTCTCGCCGCACGCCATCGCCCAGATCGCCAGGCTCTGCGTCGAGGACGCGGAGGCGCTCGAGCGACGCGCCTTCGTGGTGGAGTTCGGCGCCGGCACCGGTGCGCTCACCGAGCAGCTGATGGCGCGCGCCGGGCAGGTCGTCGCCGTCGAGCGCGACCGCGAGCTGGTGCCGGTGCTGGCGGGAGCCTTCGCCGCCGACGTCGAGGCGGGCCGCCTGGTGATCCGCGAGGACGACGCGGCGACCGTGGACCTTCCCGAGCTGGTGGGCACCGCGCCCGACGGTTCGACGCCGCGGATCCTGTGCGGCAACCTCCCCTACCAGATCACCGGAAGGCTCCTCGAGCGCGCGGTGCACGCGGCCGAGCACTTCGATCGCGCCATCTTCATGGTGCAGGCCGAGGTCGCCGATCGCATCGTCGCCCCGCCCGGCTCCAAGACCTACGGCGCGCTCAGCGTGTTCGTGCAGGCGGCCTTCCAGGCCAAGCGCGTGCTCACCGTCTCGCGCGGATCGTTCCACCCGGTACCCGACGTCACCAGCGCCATCGTGCGGTTGGTGCCGCATCGCCCGGCGATCTCGAAGGAGACCGACACCTTCCGCGCCCTGGTGAAGCGAGCGTTCGAGGCGCGCCGCAAGACGCTACGCAACGCCTGGCTGCAGGTGGCGC
>JAMFST010001147.1 GCA_026225435.1 Labilithrix luteola | reverse complement strand
TGAACGAGATCATCTTCGGACCTGTCGTATCGGCCATGAGCACTCTCCTCGTCGTCGGTTGAACGTGATCGCGGATGAAGCGAAGCCAGGATCAATGCGCGTCGGCAGCGCAGCGGAAGCCGAGGTTGTCGCCGACGCCATCGGGCAACCGCTGGTTGCGCGTGCTGGTGCGGACGAAGAGCGACTCGGCGACGGAACCGCCGCGAATCACCCGCGGCGTGAGGTCGGTGACGTGCGCCGTGTGAGCGGCCCTCCCGCCGGCGACGAAGTCGGTCTCGGTCCACTCGGCCACGTTCCCTCCGAGGTCGTGGACACCGTCGGGTGAGACGTCCTGCCGCGAGACTCCCGGCGGCCGGAGCTCGATGTCGACGGCGGCGGGGCAGCTCGCCGGCATGGGGAGCAAGCCGTCGTGCGGCACGGCGACGTCCTCGCAGCGGGCCATCGAATCTCCCCACGGGTAAGGGCGATCGTCGGTGCCGCGAGCCGCCGTCTCCCACTCGTCTTCCGTGGGGAGTCGCGTGCCCCTCGTCGCGCAGTAGAAGCGCGCGCCGAACCAGGTGACCTGGACGACGGGAAGGTTCTCGCGCCCCGGGCGGGCCCGGTAGTGCTGATCGGCGGTCGCTTCGATGCCGCTGGACGTCGGATACAGGTCGAGCAGCAGCGTCCCGTGGTGGCCGGGATCATCGTTCAACTGGACGAAGCGAAGCAGGCCTTCCTCGGTGCGGTTCACGTAGAGGCTGCTCCGCATCCGTTCCAGCTGGTCGGCCATCTCGGCGTTCGTCACCTCGTCGACGTCCAGGTAGAACGCGCCGACGTCCTGGGTCAGCGGAGGCGCCTGCCAGTCCATCAGCGGGTGCTTGCAGGCGGGACCGATCTCCTGGCACTGCGCGGCGATCTCCGCGGTCGACTTTCCCAGACGCATCGCTCCCCCGGCGATGCGCACCATCCCGGTCGGTGGAGGCACGCGCGTCGCGCGCGCGCGAACACGTGCGAGGATCGCTCCGCCGCCGATCGTCAGCGCACCGAGCGACAGGACGATCAGCAACGGCCACCTCCGCGAGGCACCCGGCGCGGCGACGGACTCCGGGGAGACCGGGGGCAGGCTCCAGCGTCCCGAGTCGAGCCCGACGAGCGCGTCGCGCAGCGCTTCGAGCAGCGCGCTCCCGTCGGCGAAGCGCTTCTCCGGCGAGACCGCGAGGCAGCGGTCGAGCAGCTCGCGCACTGGCGCGACGAGGGCTCGACATCCCTTGCTGGTGAAGGCGGGCGCCTTGGTGAGCGTCGCCAGGCGAACATCCATCGCCGTCAGCCCGCGGAACGGACGGTCGGCGAAGATCAGCTCGTAGAGGATGACGCCGAGGGCGAAGACGTCCGCGCGCGCGTCCACCCGCGGCCCGGTCCACTGCTCGGGAGCCATGTAGCCCGGCGTGCCCACCGCCGCCGTCACCGCGATCTCGACCGCTCGGCCGCCGCCTCCTCCACCCGAAGCGCCGGGCTCGATCCGCACCTCCTGCTGCCGGGCCAGGCCGAAGTCGAGCAGCTTGAGATCCCCGCTGCTGGTGAACATGACGTTCTCCGGCTTCAGATCGCGGTGCACGATGCCGCTCTGGTGGAGCGCCGCGAGCCCCTCGGCGATCTGCACCGCGAGCGCCAGGCTGTCCGCCGCGCTCAACGCGTCGCCCATGCGCGTCCGCAAGGTGGGCCCGCGCACGTACTCCATGGCGACGAAGAGCGCCCCCTCGTGCTCCCCCACGTCGTACACCCGGGCGATGCGCTCGTGCTCGACGCGCGCTGCGAGCCGCGCCTCGCGCAGGAGGCGCTCCTGGTAGGCCACGTCCTCGTCGTCCTGCGGGTCGTCGAGCACCTTGAGCGCGACGCTGCGCCCGAGCAGCGTGTCGCTGGCGGCGTAGACGGTCCCCATGCCGCCGCGCCCGAGGCGCTTGTCGATCTCGTAGCGCGCATTGGCGCCCCAGCGCGCCCCCGCAGGCACGTCCCGTGGCGGCTGACGTGAGGGGACGTGGGCGATCTCACGAAGGAGATCGCTCACCACCTGGTCCTCCGGCTGGCTCGGCTCGTCCGAGTCGAGAGGAATCGACGAGTCGCTCTCCGATCCGGTCATGAGGCCACCGATCGAGGTAGAGGCGCCTTCCGCGGCTGTGTGAGCGAACGGCGGCTCACACGAGCCCCTCTTCGCGCGCCCGCGCGATCAACCGCTCCTTCACCACCTGGAACCGCTTTCGCAGGCGCGCCGCGGCTCGCTTGCGGGTCGCCTCGTCCTGCGCCTCGTCGTCGGCGAGGATGCGGGCCAGCTCCTCCCAGGCGAGCTCCTTGTCCAGGCGGAGCACCAGGAGGACCTGGTCATCGGGCGGCAGCTCCTCGCGCAGCGCGCGCAGGCGGGTCTTCTTCTCCGTCTTGAGGAAGGCCAGCGTCGTGGTGCGCACATGCGCCACCAGATCCTGCGAGGAGAGCGGGCTCGGGATCATCCCGCCGAGCGCGCGCTTTGCCTTGCGCACGTGCCGGTAGGCGGCGCGGCG
>JAMFST010001146.1 GCA_026225435.1 Labilithrix luteola | reverse complement strand
GGTCGCGCGGGTCGACGCTCGCCTGCAGTCGCCCCAGTGCGTCCACCCCCGCCCCATCGGTGATGCCGAACATCTCGCGAAAGAGCTTGTTCGGGATGAAGCGGTTGCGCGGGTCGAAGGGGTCGCCGTTGGCGATGGCCACCTCCAGGACGGCCGTTCTCGACGCAGCGTCGAGGAGGCGAAGGCGCTGTTCGGCCGTGGCCGCCGGGCGGGCAACAGTCCGTTTCTTCGAAGTGGTCATGACGGTCTCGCGGTAGAAAGGGTCGCCGCCGCAGGCTCCACGGCGACGGGAAAGCTCACGCGCCCCCTGCGATTGATACGGCACTGCGTCGCCACACTTGATGTCGAAAGCGCCTGCGCCTCAGGAGGGCACGGCCGCTCGGCTCCGCGCCGCCGCCACGAGCTTCTGCGGGATCTCCGAGAGCGGCACGCTCGCCTCGACTGCACCGATCTCGACCGCCGCCGCCGGCATGCCCCAGACGGCGCAGCTCTGGCGGTCCTGGGCGAAGGTACGGCCCCCGGCGCGCCGGATCTCCAGCAATCCCTCGGCTCCATCGGCGCCCATCCCGGTCAGGAGACACGCCGCGGCGTTGGAGCCCACGTGGCGAGCCACGGAGCGGAAGAAGACGTCGACCGAAGGTGCATGTCCGGAGACGGGGGGCCCCGCGCGCAACGCGATCCGGTACTCGCCTCCCTTGCGATGCACCTCGAGGTGACGATCGCCTCCGGGCGCGACGAGGACGTGACCGACGAGGACGCGGTCGCCGTCCCTGGCTTCGGCGACGCGCATCGCGCACGTCTCGTCGAGGCAACGCGCGAAGTCGGCGGTGAACCCGGCGGGCATGTGCTGCACGACCACGATCCCTGGCGAGGAGGCGGGAAAGGACGGGAGGATGCGGCTGAGAGCGGCCACGCCGCCCGTCGACGCGCCGAGCGCGATGACCGCGTCGGTGGTGACGGCGAGGGCGTTGGTGGTCGTCTCGCTGCTCTCCGCGACCAGCGCGGCGGGGATGCGCGCGACGACGCGGCTGCGCGCCGCCCCCTTCACCCGCACGATGAGATCCTTCATCATCGTGTTCAGACCGTCGGCGACCGCCAGGTGCGGCTTGGCGACGACGTCGATCGCTCCCTCCTGCAGGGCGCGCAGGGCGAGCTTGGAGCCGCGCTCGCCGAGCGAGCTCACGATCACCGTCGGCAGGGGCATCTTCTCCATGAGGATGCGGAGGAACGACAGGCCGTCCATCTTGGGCATCTCGATGTCCAGCGTCATCACGTCGGGCCGATCGCGGACGATGAAATCCCGTGCCTGGTAGGGATCGGCCGCGGTCCCGATCACCTCGAGCTCGGGGTCACTGGCGAGGCCGCGGGAGAGGATCGAGCGCACCAGCGCCGAGTCGTCCACCACGAGCACACGTAGTTTTCTGTTGGTCCTGACGGTCATGCGCCGCTCTCTCGTCGGTACACTCCGGGTTGCCACTGCGCCCATCCGGGCGGCTGGTCCGCCATCGGCTCGGTCAGACTGGTGACGAGCCAGCCGCCAGGCTCGATCACCCGCGAGCAGGCCGCGAGCACCCGCCGTCGCATGGCCGGATCGAAGTAGTACAGGACGTTCCGCAGGAAGATGACGTGGAAGCGATGCTGGAACGGCCAGGGAAAGGTCGTCAGGTTCACGCGGCGGAACGTGCACATGGCCGCGATGTCCTCGCGCACCCGCACCGAGTCGTCCGCCGCTGGCGTGAAGAAGCGACTCTGCTGCTCGTCGAGGGAGGTGACCTGCCTGCGAAGGTAGTGCCCGTTCTCGGCGCGGAGGATCTGCCGCGCGCTGAGGTCCGTCCCGAGGATGCGCACCCGTTCGCGCGCCTCGATGCCGCCCAGGGCTCCGGTGAGGGAGATGGCGAGCGAGAACGCCTCCTCACCGCTCGAGCACGCCGCCGACCAGACACGCAGCTCGCCGCGCCGGGGCAAGCTCGGGACGATCGACTGCTCGAGGAACGTGAACATCTCGGGCTCGCGAAAGAAGTAGGTGTGATTGGTCGAGACCTCCTCGGCGACGCAGGTGGCGGTGGCGTGGTCTCCGGCGTGCAGCCGCACCAGGAGTGTCTCCAGCGACACGCCGAGACGGCGGCAAGCTCCGTCGATCCGCGAGTCGAGGTTGACGCTCTGCTCCACGTCGAACCGCAGCCCGAGCGCCGTGGCGATCCACTCACGGATGCTGGGGAGCGCCGACACCTGCGCCGCGCTAG
Source organism: Labilithrix luteola (assembly GCA_026225435.1). Lineage (GTDB taxonomy): Bacteria > Myxococcota_A > Polyangia > Polyangiales > Polyangiaceae > JAMFST01. The sequence goes on along the minus strand of JAMFST010001146.1, from coordinate 2,022 downwards.
TCATGAAGCTTGTCGCAGTCGAGCGCGATGGCCACGTCTCCGGTGCGAAGCATCCCGCAGCCGGCGGCAGCCCGGATGGTGGAGAGCAGCCCGCGCAGCGGCTTGAGCATCACCTGCTGGTTGCCAATGAGCTCGTCCACCGGCAGGGCGACGGCGCCACGCAGGGTCTGCACGAGCACCACGACCCGACCCTCGAGCTCGCAGCCGACATCGCTCTTCTCGCCCCAGAACCGGTGCAGCCAGACGACCGGGACGCTCGTGTCGCGCACCCGGAGGAGCACGTGCCCGTCGGCCGAGTTGGTCACCAGGCGTCCGCGCTCGATCTTGGAGACCTCGAAGACCTTCTCGATGGGCAGAGCAAAGAGTCGCTCCCCCTCGCGGATGACCATCGCGTCGACGAAGGCGAGCGTGAGCGGCATGGTCATCTTCACCTGCGAGCCAGCGCCCTGGCGACTCGCGAGGTGAACGTGACCGCGCAGGCTCTCGACGGTCGTGCGCACCACGTCCATGCCCACTCCCCGGCCCGACAGCTCGTCGACCTCCTTCTTGGTGGAGAAGCCGGGGAGGAAGACGAAGTCGAGGATCTCGGCGTCGGACGGCGCCGCCGAGGGCGGGCACAGTCCGCGCTCGCGCGCCTTCGCCAGGACCCTCGCGCGGTCGACGCCGCGCCCATCGTCGCGCACGCCGATGACGACCTCACCCCCCTGATGCGACGCCGAGAGCACGATGCGCCCGCACGCGGGCTTGCCCAGACGCGCCCGCTCGTCGGCGTCCTCGATACCGTGGTCGACGGCGTTGCGCAGGACGTGGACCAGAGGGTCCTGGATCTGATCGAGCATGACCTTGTCGACCTCGGTGTCCTCGCCGACCACCTGGAGCTCGACCTCCTTGCCGGTGCGCAGCGCCGCATCGCGGACGACGCGCTGCATGCGCTGGAACAGCGGCGCGACCGGCACCAGACGCAGCGCGGACAGGTCCGTCTGGATCGAGCGGACCAGCAGCTCGAGCCGGTGGGCCGCCGAGGCGAAGCCTTCGAGATCGCCGCTGGCGACGTCGGGGTGGCGCGTGACGGCCGAGCAGGCCAGCCCGAGCTCCCCGGCGAGGTCCATCAGCGCGGAGACCTTGGCGCCGTCGATGCGCAGGTACTCCGTCCTCGCCTCCGCGGCGCCGCCGTCGCGCGTTCGCGGACGAGCCTCCGCGGCGCTCGCACCGGCGTCACCGCCGTCCTCGATCGCGGGAACCTCGAAGACCTCGGCCTCGGTGAGCGCCACCTCGACGACCTCGTGGACCTCGTGCGGTGCAGGCGCGGCGACTGCGGGCGAGCCGCGGCGCGCCCGGAAGGCCACGGTGATCCGCTGACAGAGCGGCTCGACCGCCTTGGCGTCGAGGTCGGCGCTCTCGATCCGGATCCGCTCCACTCCCTGCCGGAGGACGTCGACCGCCTCGAGGAGCAGCGTGAGCATCGGGGCGTCGACGGCCATCCCGTGATCGCGCGCCAGGCTCACGAGATCCTCGCAGACGTGTGCGAGGTGACCGAAGCTGTCGAGCGAGAGGAAGGAGGACGTGCCCTTCAGGGTGTGCAGCCCCCGGTAGAGCGCGTTGATCTCCTCCGCGTTCGGAGCGCGACGCTCCATGCCGAGCAGCGCTTCTTCGATTTCCCGGATCACCGTGTCCGCCTCCTCGGCAAACGCAGCCCACTCTTCTTCGCCGATGAGGTTCATGGTTGCTCAGAATCCCCGGTAGCCGCGCTCGTCGCGATCGAGAGGCAGGACGCGGCGAGGGTCGATGTCGTCCGTGCCGGTACGCGCCAGGCGCGTGCTCGAGGCCGGCGGCTCCGCGGCGCTGTCGTTGCTCGCCGCGGCGGAGCGGGCGCGGAGCTCCTGGAGGATCTGCTCGATCAGCTCCGGCGTGGCACCGAGCGGCAGGCCGCGCGCGGTGTTGAGCCGTGCCGGGATCTTGTACTTGTCCATCCGCTCGCGAAGCACCGTCATTTGCCGGCTCAGCTCGTCCGCCGCCGCCGCC
>JAMFST010001145.1 GCA_026225435.1 Labilithrix luteola | reverse complement strand
GCAAGCACAGGAACCTCGACTCCGAGAGGAGGACCTCGACGGCTGGCTGCCAGTCGTGAAGGTCGCCCTCGAGGAGGGCCGCCAGCGTGGGGGCCAGCGGGGCGGGACGCGCGAGCCCGAGGCGCACCTGCGTCGCGAACCTCCGTCTGTCCACCTCCCATCGGTCCAAGGTCGCGAATGCGGCTAGCCCCGCATCGGAGGGCCCGACGACCACCAGATTGTGGATCGGAGACTGGCCGGAGAACGCCGTGTGCGCAGGGCTCACCGCGGTGAAGAGACGCGCACGACGATCCAGCTGGTACGCGTCGCCGAACAGAGCGTCGCGCACGTCGCGGAACGCCTTGCCGTCGAGGCCCGCGCGGCCGTCCATGATGGCGGCCCAGTAACGCGCGGGTCGACCCGGTGCGACGACACCGACCGCCTGCATGAGCGTGGCCGAAGGATCGTGATCGAAGTGGAGAAGGAGACGTGACGAGGTCAAAGCGGCGACCCGACGGGGGTGAGGGCGATCGATTCGCGCGGGAGCGACAGCTCGATCGTGGTGCCGGCGACGAGCGTCGCTTGCGCGCGGGCGAGGACGATGCCGTCCGGGGAGATGCGCAGGCAGGCCACGCCGTCGTCGTCGACCGACTCGACGAGCGCGCGGAAGTGGACGATGGGCGCGGCGCTGGCGATCGTCATGGACGTGGATGTTTCGGCAGAGAGCTGGGCCGCGACGTCTTCGAGGAAGTCGATCTCGACGGAATGGACGTCGCCGACGCGTGGCGGTCGGCGACTGGTCCAGCGGGCGCCAAGGCTCCCGGCGTCCGCCACGCAGGTGACGTAGACGTGGCTGGCGTCGACCAGGTCGATCGACAGGATGCGCACGCGCATGATTGAAGGCTACGGGAGGCGCGCCGGGCCGGTCAGTCGCACCTTCACCACGAGGAGCCCAGCGAGATCCGGGAGAGCACGCCTTCTTCGAAGGAGAGCCGCACGCCGCTCGCGAGCACGAAGTCCTGACGGTCAGTCGGCATCCAGTGCTGGTGGTCGCGGTCGGGACGCAGGCCATCCAGGGCGAGCTGGTCGAGCAGCGCGCGAGGGAGCATGGTCGCGTAAGCGGGCGTGTCGTCGACGGTGCAGCTGTCGCCGAGCTCGACGGGACGCCCCTGGGGCACCTTGATCATGATCAAGACGACCGACCCGCGCGCCGTGTGGAGCTGCACGTCGCCGTACTTGTGGATGCGCGTGCCGTCGGCGGACACGCCGGAGGTCAGGCTCGCCTCGCCGAGCAAGGCGACCATCGCGCGTTCGCCGAGACCGGGAACGATCTCACCGAGCCGTCCGGTTCGCAGGAAGTCGCGGAGAGTGGCGCTCATGGGGCCGAGGGGTGGGACCGAGTTTATCTCGGCGTCACCGATTGCCAATGCGTCGCGCGTTGCCACCGGTCGGCGCTGAGCTGACACAATGGCAAGCGCCGCGCTCGCCGCGAGCGTGCGCCTCCCGAAAAAATGCGCTCCGTCCGCTGCGGGTACACATGTTGCGAACGCCGGCCGCATGACGTCACATTTCGTCTGGCCGCTCGCGGTGCTCGTCGTCGGCGGCCTCGCCGCCGGGTGCGGAGGGCAGGTCGACAATGGCGCGCAGGGGTCGGTGGATGGCGGCAGCGCGGTGGCGGCAGTCGCCGAGCCGGTGGTGTATCGCGCCGGGTACGACGGGCTCAGCGTCGTGGTCATCGCCATGCATCCGGACACCGGCGCGGTGGCGCAGTTCGGGCCGGTGCTTCCGCTGCCTCTGCTCGCGGGTCAGGGGTACGGGCTCGACGTGTCGACCCTCGCCGACGGACGTCTGGTGGTCGGCGCGAGCGGCAACACGTCGTCCACCACGCCGGGCGCGCCCACTCCCACCAGCGCCGCCCTGGGCGGCGATGGCACCCGCGGGAAGGTCATCGCCAGCGACACGGGCTCGCTGACCGCGCTCGCGTCCCCGGGCGGCACCTTGATCCGGGTGGCGCACAGCTGCGGCGACGACGACAGCGCGACCGAGGTGGACGAGATCGTCACGCCAGACGGCGCCTCGCTGTGGAAGTCCGCGCAGCCGTGGGACCTGCTCATCGGGATGGCACCGGACGACTCCTACGGCATCGTCCGGAACAACGGCGGTCTGGACATCTGGACACGCGCGGGGGGCGAGGCGTCCCTGACGACCGCGAGCCTGGCGATCGATGCGACCTTCGCCACCAGCATGCTGGTGGGGTCGGGGACCCAGGAGACCTGGCTCGACCCGCACGGCGCGCCGGTCACCGTGGCCTCGTTCGATCCCGATCCGTCTACGGTGGCCGCGCCGCGTCCGTCCGATACCTCGACGTCGGACGGGCTGTTTCCGTTCTTCCCCGACTCCGTCCAGGTCAGCGGCGGGAAGCTGTGGTCGCTGTCGGATCGCGCGGTCGCGCCGCTGCAGGCGCTCCCCTCGTGGGTGACGGCAGGCGAGATCGCCGCGGTGCAGCCCGGGCGCTACGCCATCGTGTCGCGGCCCAACGGCACGTCGCTCGTGATCGTCGGGCAGGACGGATCCACCGCGCCGCTGTACGGCGACCCCGACGCTGCGCCGCCCGTCGCGCCGCTCAACGACATCGTGAACGTCGCCGCCGAGTCGCTCGGCGCCGCGCGTCCGTGGATCCTGGTGGAGGAGTACCGCTTGCCGACGCCGAACGCCGGAGTGGAGGCGCAGCGGGTGACCGACACGCTGATCTTCCCGGGCGATCCGGCGACCGGTGCGCTCCCCGAGTCGCACCAGCTGCTCGACAGCACCGGCACCAACGGGCGCATCTACTTCCCGTCCGCGACGGCGCGCCACGTGATGTACCTCGGGAGCGGGCAGCTCCACAGCGTCGACGTGACGACGCTCACGGACCTCGCGGCACCGGCGAAGTATCTCCTCGAGTGATGGTCAGCCTCGCGCTACTGCCCGGCGCAGGCGCAGCTCTCGTTGACGTCCTGCAGGCAGGCCGCCGCGCCGTTGCAGATGCCGCACCCGACGATGACGCGATCCGGGTCCGGCGCACACGCCGACTGGCAGGTGGACGTCTCTTCCCACTCGCCCACGGCGTTGCAGGTGCGGACGACCATGGCCGAGGGGGGCGGTGTCGTGCAGGTCGTGCCGCTGATGCAGGCGGTGATCTGCGTGTTGGTGCAGCCGACGGTCCCGTCGTCGAATTTCTCGCAGCACTGGGTGGAGCCCGCGCCGCAGACGCCGACGCAGGCGCCCGCCTGGCAGGCGTACGGGCACGCGCCTTGCGGCTGCCACACGCCGTTCTCGTCGCAGCGCTCGGCGTCGACGCTCGGAGTGCCGGTGCAGCGGCCCGCGTCTGGCGTGCAGCCCGTGCCGGTGGAGCCGTCGCCGCCCGCGTCGGCGAATCCCGAGTCGGCACTGGCCGCATCGGGCGCATGGGCATCGGCAGTGCCGGCGTCCGTGGTGCCTGTCGTCGCATCCAGGCTCGCGTCTGCGGTGGCGCCGGCGTCGTCCGCGGGCGATCCGGACGGATCGTTCGAGCAGGCGATCAGCGATATCGACGCAGAAGCCGAGGCGGTGATGAGAGCGAGGAGGAGATACTGAGGCGTGATGTTTCGAGGCGCTGCGGACGACAGCGAAAAGTTCTCGAGTCGAAGAGCCGCGCTCACCGTGCATCGCGCTTGCGAGTGATCTCGACGCGGCCATCGGCCAGCATGGCCTCGACACGCTCGCGCGCTTCGATCCATTCGCCCACCGGCCGGAGCATGACGGTCGCCTGGCCGTCCACGTTGCCGGTCCCGACCTGCAGCGCGCGCATCTCGTCGGCGGCGCCGCGGAGGATGACCTCCGAGCCGAGGGTGAAGTCCCAGTCGAAGCCGTCCAGGGTGGCCATGAAGACCTCCCTGGAGTGCATGACGAAGATGCGGGCCGTGCGGGTCATGGTGGGCGGCTCGAGAATCAATTGCGACCCCACGATGCCATTTCAGCGAAGACAGCGAAACCCGTACACTGACGCGGTGGCAGCGCCCGCGTTCGACTTCGCCGCTCTCGAAGCGCTCTGGCTCGACGCGATCGAACGGGTCGTCTCGACGATGGCGAAGAAGAAGGAGACCTTTATGCGATCGCGCTGCACGGCGGGTACGCTGAGGCCGAGGGACCCATCTACCCGCCGTCACTGGCGATGAATTCGGCCGAAGGTTTCGCCGCGAGCGGAGCCCAGGAGGATGCGCGCGGCTTCGCCAGCATCCGCTGGAACCCGGCTGACTGGGCATACGTCGACATCGAGGTTCCGCAGAGGAAGCTGGTCGCCGCGCGCTACGAGGCGCTGACGACGGCCGCGGGG
>JAMFST010001144.1 GCA_026225435.1 Labilithrix luteola | reverse complement strand
TCGACGCACGCCTGGTACTGACGCTCGAGCGGCTTGAACTTCCGCACGCCAGGAGACTCGAGCGTGTTCTCCACCGGCTCGAAGAGGTGCGACTGGAGCTTGAGGAGCCCGGCGGCGCGGCTCCATGCTGCGGTAGTCGATCTCCTCGCCGATGAAGTTCGCCGCGTCCTCCCACTGCACGGCCGCCGCGTCGATGAACACCTGCAGGTCGGCGAGCGACTTGAACGAGGCTTGCGGGATCCCGTGAATCTCGTCGACGGCGTCGGGCCGGTGGGTGGTGTTCGGCACGCGCGGGAAGCGCTGCTCGGCAAACGACGTCACGTGGAGAAAGACGGTATCGATACCGGGAAAGCGCGCCGGCAGCGTGACGTGGGCGTTGAGCCATGGCCGAGCGACTCGGGAGTCGCGCATGAGCACCGAAGTGTCACTCCGCCGGGGTGACGGGAGGCGCCAGAGTTGCGCCGAGCCAGTCGAACATCACCTGGTGCGCGCGGGCGAGCGATCCGACGTGACAGTGCTCGCCGGCACCTTCCGCGGTGGTGAGCTTCGTCAGGGTGGTCCTGGCCGTCATCGCGCGGGCGAGGATCTCGGGCTGACCTTCGAGGAACTGGTCCTCCTCGGCATCCATGATCAACGTCGGCGCCTCGATCTGCTTCACCACGGACGCCAGCGAGTACGCCTGCGTCCGGCGAATGAAGTCGGCATGGCTGCGGCCGCCGATGACCCATCTCCCGTTGTTCAGACCCCAGCGCACCTGCGTGCTGTGCGCGGCCCTGCGAGCGAGCAGGAAGTTCGCGAGCCCGTCCTGGTGACGGAGGATTCGCTTCATCACGAAGCCGGGGATCGCGTTCCGGTACGCCTGATGAAAGTCGTAGATCCCATCGTTCAGGAGCAAGGCGGCAGGCCGCGTGTCGAAGGCCGCGGCGCGGGCGACCAAGTAGGCGCCCATGCTGTAGCCAAAGTGCACGATCGACCGGGCGTCGACCTCGTGACGAGCGACCGCGAAGTCGACGACCGGTGAGAGGACGCGCTCCCAGTCGTGACGGAAGACGAGCCCCTGCTCGCGAATGACGGCCCCCTGGCCAGGACCGTCGTAGGCGAGGACGTTGTAGCCGCGCGCCAGGGCGGGAGAGGCGATCACGGCCCACGACTCCTCCGCCGTGGAGTCGTAGCCATTTGTGTAGATGACCGTCGGTCGGGGGCGCCCGGAGTCGTCGACGAGAAAGAGATAACCGGGCAGCGTCGTCTCCTCGTACGGGATGCGCACCTCCTCGACCGGGCGATCCATGAGGCCGATGGCGCGGACGAACGTGGACCGGGAGGCGCGCGAGAGGTCTCGCACGTTCGCGTCGCTGGCAGGATCGGCCCGGCGGAAGAACTCGGCGGTGCGGTAGTAGCTCGAGGCGCGCAGGTAGGCGTCGCGAGCGCTCGCGCGCTGTCCGGCGGCGAGCGAGGTATCGGCGATGGCGTGGACGCGCTGCGCGGTGCTCCGCCAGGACGACAACCAGGCGACCTCGTCTCCGTCGGGGATGGCGCGCGCCGTGGCGAGGATCTCTCCCAGGTCAGCGCTGCCGTAGGCGGCGGCTCCGGCCGCGCGGAGCGTCTCGAACGCGAAGGATTCGTTGCGGAACAGGAAGCTCATGGCAGATCCTCGTCGTGTACGTCGATACGGTACCGTAGCGACGTGAGCAGGGTTACGCCCTCGGTGCTCACGACGCAACGGGATCGTATCGACGTGCGCTACGGTGGCGTGCGTGCCGCGCCAGACGACGAGGAAGGCGGCGCACCCGCCTGCCGGAGCAGCCGTCCTGCAGCCGGAAGTGACCGAGGCGATCAACGTGGCCGTGCTCGAGGAGCTCGCGGCCGTGGGGTACGGTCGGCTCTCGATCGAAGGCGTGGCCCGACGCGCCGGGGTGAGCAAGACCGCGCTCTATCGACGCTGGCCCACCAAGCAGCCGATGGTGGTCGCGCTCTTCGAGTCGATCGCGCTCCACGCTGCCGCGATGACGGACACCGGGTCGCTGGCCGGGGACGTCGAGCTGTTTCTTCGCGAGGCGATGGCGATCTTGCGCGACCCGCTGATGGCGGCGATCCTGCCGGATCTCCTCGCCGAAGGAGCGCGCAGCTCCGCGTTCGCCGCAGAGATGCTGGCGACGATCCGCGACCCGCGGCGGGCGCGAGCCGCCGAGCTGGTCCACCGGGCGATACGGCGGAAGGAGCTTCCGCGCTCGCTCGACGTCGAGACGGCCATCGACTGTCTGGCGGGGCCTCTCTACTGGCGCGTCAGCGTCGTTCGCACGCCGGTGGGTGACGACTACCTGGCGCGCCTCTCGCGGGTCGTGATCGCCGCCATGCGAGCGGCGACGAAACCGTGAAGGGCCGCGCTACGCTCTGCGCGTGACCCGCACCTCCGCCGCCGCCGACTTCTCCTCGGTTCCCGTCATCGACATCGGCGCGCTGGTTCATCGCAGCGCCGGCGAGCACGAGGTGGCCCGCGCGGTCGACCACGCCTGCCGCACCTCGGGCTTCTTCTACGTCGTGAACCACGGGGTCGATGCTGCGCTCGAAGCTCGCCTGCGCGCGCTCGCCGCCGGCTTCTTCGCGCAGCCGGAGGAGACCAAGATGCGCATCGCCATGGCCGGCGGCGGGCGCGCGTGGCGCGGATACTTCCCGGTGGGGGCCGAGCTCACCAGCGGCAAGCCGGATCTGAAGGAAGGGCTCTACTTCGGCGCCGAGCTCGACGACGCCCACGAGGAGGTCCGGCGCGGAACGCCTCTGCACGGGAAGAACCTCTTCCCCGCGGAGCTGCCCGAGCTGCGCTCCGCCGTCCTTTCGTACATGGCGGCGATGACCGAGCTCGGTCACGCCATCCTCCGTGGCTTCGCGCTCGGTCTCGGCTTGCCGGCGAACCACTTCTTCGAGACGTTCACCGCCGATCCACTCGTCCTCTTTCGCATCTTCCACTACCCATCCGCCCCGGCGGCGGCGGATGAATCGTGGGGAGTCGGCGAGCACACCGACTACGGGCTCCTCACCATCCTCGCGCAGGACGACGTCGGCGGTCTCGAGGTGCGATCGGGCTCACGCTGGATCGCGGCGCCGCCCGTCCCCGGATCCTTCATCTGCAACCTGGGCGACATGCTCGAGAAGATGACCGGAGGGCACTATCGATCGACGCCGCACCGGGTGCGCAATCGCAGCGGGCGTGATCGCTATTCGATGCCGTTCTTCTTCGACCCCGGATTCCGCGCCGAGGTGAAGCCGGTGAGACCCGTCACCAGCGACGGAGCGCCCGACCATCGCTGGGACGGCGCGAACGTCCACGCGTTCGAGGGGACGTACGGCGACTACCTGCTGGCGAAGGTAGGGAAGGTATTTCCGGAGCTGCGCGCGAAGGTTATACCGCCGGCATGAACGAAGCGGCGAAGCGCGCGCTGCCCCGCGTGGTCGATGTGATGGCGCGGACGCTCGCGGAACTGGGGGTGCGCACGTACTTCGGCGTCCCCGGAGGCGCGATCTGCTCGTACTACGACGCGCTGCTGGATCTGCCGGGCGCGCGGGTGGTCAACACGCGCCACGAGACCGGCGCGGCCTTCATGGGGATGGGGCACTTTCGCGCCGGCGGCGGCGTGCCGGGGCTGCTGGTCACCTCGGGTCCGGGGATCACCAACGCGATGACCGGGCTGGCGGCGGCTCAGGCCGATGGGGTGCCGCTCGTCGCCATCGGCGGAGAGGTGCCGCGCGCGAACTTCGGGCGCGGGGCCTTGCAGGAGGGGAGCCGGTACGAGCTGGACGTCCTCTCCATGGTGCGGAGCGTGACCAAGCTCTGCGCCGAGGTCACGAGCCCCGGCGCCGCGGTGGGCCTGGTGCACCACGCGGTGGCGACGGCGCGTTCGGGTCGGCCGGGGCCGGTGTTCCTCTCGCTCCCGCTCGACGTGGCGAACGCGCGCGTCCCCGTCCCCGAGCTCACGGCCCACGTCGAGCCACGCTCCGAGCCGGACGACGCGCAGATCCGCCGCGTGGCTGGGCTGCTGCACGAAGCGCAGCGCGGTCTGCTCCTGGTGGGCTCGGGCGCGCGCAGCCCCGCGGCGGCGCGAGCGGTGGCCGCCCTGGCGAACCGGCTGCAGATGCCGGTGGCCACGTCGCCGAAGGCCAAGGGGCTCTTCCCGGAGTCCTCGCCGCTGTCGCTGGGGATCTACGGGCTCGCCGGCCACGCGTCGGCGACCGAGTACGTCCGCGGCGGCATCGACGTGCTCCTGGCCATCGGGTGCGGCCTGGGGGAGAACGCGACCAACAGCTGGAGCGCGGAGCTCACGGCGTCGCGCGCCTTCGTGCAGGTGGACGTGGACCCGTCGCGCCTGGGGCGGAACTATCCCGTCGACATCGGTGTGGTGGGGAGCGCCGACCGCATCGTGGAAGCGTTGCTCGCGCACCTGGAGCCGGGCGCTGGACGGCCTGCTCCGGCGGAGGGCGGCGTGCGTCCCCTCGCGCTCGAGACCAAGGCCGCACCAGGCACGCTCAACCCGGCCGTCGCGGTGCGCGCGCTGCAGGAGCACTTTCCGGGGGACACGCTGTTCACCTGCGACATCGGCGAGCATGCGATGTTCGCCCTCCACTGCCTCCGGGTGGACCGGCCGGACGCGTTCCAGCTCGCGAGCGGGCTCGGGTCGATGGGCTCCGGGATCGGGGCCGCCGTCGGTGCGAAGGTCGCGCAGCCGCAGCGTCCGGTGGTCGCCCTCTGCGGAGACTTTGGATTTCACATGTCCGGCATGGAGCTCGCCACCTGCGTGCAGGAGGGGCTGGGCGTCGTCTTCGCCATCTTCAACGACGCGCGCATGCGCATGGTGGAGAGCGGCCTGGCGAACATCTTCGGAAGGGGGGCGAGGATGGACGGACCGCGGACGGATTTCGTCGCGCTCGCCCGCGCCGTCGGGGCGGATGGTGCGCGGGTGGATTCGCTGGAGGCTCTGCGCGCACTGCCGGCGAATCCGGGGCGCGGTGGGCCCTTCGTCCTCGACGTCAGCATCGACCCCGGCGCGGCATTCCCGGCGCATGGTCGCACCGCGCACCTCAAGAACTTCGCGCCGCAGTGAGCGCACACGAAGGGGGCGTCAGCCCTGCTCGCCATTCAACTTCGTCCGGTGCTGGTTCCCCCAGTCGGCCATCGCCGCCATCACCGGTTCCAGTGTCCGCCCGAACCCGCTCAGGCGGTATTCCGTCTTGAGCAGTGCCGGAGAGACCGCGAGCTCGTCGCGGGCAATCAGGTCC
>JAMFST010001143.1 GCA_026225435.1 Labilithrix luteola | reverse complement strand
GGATGCCGGCGTCGTGCATCTTCCTGGTGAAGGCGAGCATCTTCTTCCACGAGGCGGCGTACAGCTCGTCCTTCCCGGCGCGGGACAGCTCGGCGACGAGGAAGCTGCGCTGCACCACGACGGGCATGCGCGACACCTCGGCGCGCCAGTCGGGCGTCACCTCGCCTGGGCGCGCCAGGTACATCGACTCGAAGACGGTCAGCGTCGGATCGATGACCGTGTGGTGGCTCTTGAGGAGCGCGAGGAAGTCGAGCACCGGCTTCGAGTCGAGGTCGAGCCCCGCCGCCTTGTCGCCCACCAGCGTGAAGCGCGTCGGCGTGCGCGTGTCGGTCTCGTGGTCGGCGAAGAAGTTCAGCATCACCTGGTTGATGTGCTCGATGCCGTCGTACCCCTGCTCGACCGCCTCGTGCGCCAGCATGTGCACCGGGATGTGACCGATGACGCTCATCTTCCGCGCGTGCGCCTCGCGCGCCAGGATGGGCACCAGCTCGATGGGGACCGAGTTGTAGATCTTGATCCCGTCGTACCCGCGCTTGAAATAGAGCTCGACGGCCGCCTTGGCCTCCTCGGGGGTGGTCGCCGTCACCTCGCTCGCGGCGGCTTGATCTCCGCGGCCCTCGATGAAGCCCTGGCGATAGACGTGCGGACCGGCCGCCTTCTCCTCGTCGAAGCTCTTCTTGAAGTCGTCGAGCATGGCGGGGCGGTTGCCCACGTCGCGCGCGCTGGTCACGCCGGCGGCGAGGTAGACCAGGCCGTCCTCCTCGCTCAGGTGCGCGTGCATGTCCCAGAGGCCGGGCACGATCGCCTTGCCGCCCAGGTCGACCACCTTGGCGCCGGCGGGCACCTTCACCGACCTGCTCGGGCCGACCGCGCGGATGGTGTCGCCGACGATCACCACCGTGTGATCGGGCTTCCACTTGCCGCTGTCGACGTCGAGGACGCGCGCGTGGGTGAAGGCCACTCCCGCGGCAGGCGGCTTGTCGCCCAGACGTTCGACGATGTCTTGCTCGGTCCGCGCATCGAGCTCCTTCTGGCGGGCGACCAGCGCGTCGACGGCGGCCTCACCCCCCTCGCGGATCAGGCCGCCCCAGCTCTGCGCGAACGCGAAGAAGGCGCCATCGTCGTCGCACCAGACACGCAGCGGGGAGAGGTAGATCCCGAAGATGCGGGAGCTGACCAGGTGCTTCGGCTTGCCGGCGACGGTGATGCTCACGTCGTCCGACGGCTCGAGCCGCGCCTCGCCCGCCGGAGCGAGCGCCAGCTTCCCGCCGTGACTTTTCAGCGCCGCCACCATCGCCGGGATCAGGTCCATGGTCTCCGACAGCGGAAAGAAGAACGTCGGCGCGCTGACCTGCGCTTCCCCCTTCTCCTCCAGGCCGTGCCAGCGCGCGACGCCCCCCTCGAGGCTGAAGTGCTCCTCGACCGGCGAGCCGGCGGTGTGGTGCCCCTTCGATTCGTAGAAGGCGACTGTGCCGTCGGGCGCCAGGCGGAAGCTCGAGTCGACCTGCGGTCCGCGCCCGTTGTCGTGGAGGTCGAGGACCGAGTGGTAGCTGCCGTCGGCCAGGCGGGTCGTCTCCTGCCCTCCGATGCGCTTGCCCCACATGACGAAGCTGTACTTGTCGGCGACCACCGGCGAGGCGGGCGCGACGTTCGCGCTCACCGCGGGCGCCGGAGCGACAGGAGCCGCTGGCGGCGGACTGTCTGCCGAGCCGCAGGCGGCTGTCGTGGCGAGGAGAGCCAGGGGGAACGCGCGTGCGAGAGAGAGAGGGCGCATTCGGGGAGCGTACAGGAGGACTCCGCGCGCTCCGCAGCACCGCTTCAGCCGCTTCCCCGATTGCCCCCACCGTGATGACTCCATTATGCTTTCTCGCGAGCCACCCATGCACGACCCGCGCCGCGGGTCATCGACCTCAAGGCCAGCCTGACGCAGATGGAGCGCATGCTGCGCCGCGCGCCACTTGCTGCAGAAGCCATTCACCACCGAGACGCTGCTGCTCAAGGTTCGTGAAACGCTGGCGGATCCCTGAGCGCCGGCCATCTCCCCTTCATGAAAGTGTCCCCCGCGGCCCTGTCGACCCTGGCGGCCACCGCTCTCGGCGGCGCGCTGCTGTGCACGAGCGCCTGTGGAGGGCGCCTCGACCTCGGATACGACGACGACGGTGGTACCGATGCCGGCACGGCGAGCGAGGCCGGGGCGGTGGTCCCGGCGCGCAGCCAGACGATCG
>JAMFST010001142.1 GCA_026225435.1 Labilithrix luteola | reverse complement strand
TCCGAAGGAGCCTGGCCCAGTCGATGCGCGGGGTGACGGCGTAGAGGACGCCACCGAGGAGGCGGTCCCAGTGAGGCACCGAGAGCACGTTCGGCGCGAGGGCGACGACGTCGCCGGCGGTCATGGAGGGCACGTCGGGCACGGGCTGCATGACCACCGCCGCACCGCCATGGGCCGGGCGCGTGGGACCGGCAGCCTCCCTCGGCGGCTCGAGCGGCAGCGTGAACGTTTCGCCTTTCTTCGGCTGCGTGCGAGGTTTGGCTGGTTTGTCGTCCGACGGGCCACCCGCAACTCCATCGCATTCGGGCCGGCGCTCGCGCGGCTTGGGCACGATGTCCTTGCGCCAGGCGCTGCGCGGCCCGAGCACGCCCGCGTACTGCACAAGCCGGTAGCGTGGCGGTGCGATGATCGCCGAGAGCCGGGCCATGAGCTCCATCGCGCTCATGACCCGATACTTGCCGCGCCCGCGGCTCGCGTACTTCAGGCGATAGGCCACCCGTCCGCCGGGCAATCGGCGCAGCCTTTCGAGAGGCAGCGGTGGACGCGAACCGTAGCCCGGCGTGCAGGTTGAAGCCGTCCTTGTCGACCGCCAGCGCGAACGCAGGCTTGTCGGGCGTCTGCTCATGGTGGTCGTCGAGCGCGTCGGCATTCGGCAAGGTCGCCACCTGGCCGCGACCGAGGGCGATGGCGGCGCACGCATCGAGGGCCGTCTTCCACCGTGTCGCTCAGAGCTCCTTGCGCGACGCCAGCAGCAAGGTCCGCGGATCGCGGTGACGGATACGCCACGCCGCGAACGATCCGTCGAGATCGTGCTCGGAAAAACGGCGCGCGCGCGGGATGTCCACGTCGCGGACCCGCTGCAGGATGTCGCGCGCCATCGGCTCGTCGTCGACGAGCACCACCAGCTCGAAGTCCTTGTCGTTCTCGAGGCTGCGGTAGTTCCCGTTCGTCGAGCCGTGGATGCTCCAGCGCTCGTCGAAGACGGCCATCTTCAGGTGGTTGAAGTGCCGCTGGTACTCGTACACCTCGATGCCGCAGGCGAGGTAACCCTCGTACTCGTGCTGCTGGGCATCGTGGGCGAACTTGTTGTCGTTCCACTGCCGCGCCGGCAGCATCAGCGTGACCCGCAGCTCCGGTCGCCGTCGCTTGGCCTCGACGAGCGCCGTGACGATCGCCGGGTGATAGAGGTACGGGTTCTCGAGGAAGATGGATCGCTCGGCCTGCCCGATGAGGCGCACGTAGAGCTCGCGAACGGCATTCGGCTCGTCGTCCGGCTCGTTGCAGAACAGCTCCGCGCCTGCGATGGGGAAGCCACCCTCCCCCTCCCTGATGCTCGGCTCATCATCGAGCGTGAAGGGCTCGCCCCCGTCGAGGACGAAGCGCTCGTGAAAGTGGTGTTCGAGCTCGCGCGCGACCGGCCCCTCGAAGCGGGTGAGGCTGTCGTGCCACTTCCACCACGGCTCCGGCAGCCCGGCCGCCTTGCGCTCGCTCCCTTCCTTCTGCGCGTCCTTCTCCGGGTCGAAGGGCACGTGGTACATGTATTGTGCACCGATGTTCGCGCCGCCGCAGTAGCCGACGGCACCGTCGATCACCACCAGCTTGCGGTGATCCACGTGGAGCGCGTTCAGGTCGATGGTGGAGCTGATCTGGGCGGCGATCGACGAGAGGCGCGGCGCGATCCCCTTCAGTACCCTGGCGTAGTCGATGTTGCTGTCGACGACCTCGATCCCCGCCGCGCGCATCCGCTCCACCAGCGGCTTCACGTCGGTGGCGTCGTGCTCGACGCTCGGATCGTGCTTCATCATCTCCTTCTCGCCGGTCGAGAAGGGGTCGCCGAGGCCGGTCTTCTCCACGTTGAGGAGCACGCGCACCTTCACGCCGGCGTGCGCGCGCGCGATCAGGGCCGCGGCCACCTCCTCGCCCACCGGATCGAAGAACCACAGGAACATCGCCACATGGACGGTGCGCTCGGCCCTCGCGATGTCGGCCAGCAGCCGCGGAAGGATCTCGTGCCCGTCGACCAGCAGCTCGGCGCGGTTCGTCATCGAGTCACGGACCCGGCTGACGCCCGCCGCTCACTGCAGCGGGCTCGGACCGCCACCCGCGAGGAGGCGGTTGTACTTGTTCACCAGCGACTGCCGGTAGAGCCGCGTACAGACCGCGCTACCGAGCACGAGCGCCCAGAGCACCGTGGCGTGGCGCATGACGATGAGGACCAGGCTGAAGACGAACAGCCCGAAGTAGACCTTCTGCAGCAGATCGGTCTTCTTCTTCAGCGCCGCGAGCTCGATCTCGTCGGTGTGTTGCGCCGCGCGATAGGGATCCGGAGGCCCGCCGGTGTAGTTCATCTCCGAAGCGTACGAGCGCACCCGGGCTCCGCGCTACTCCCACTTCGCGATCAGCCCCCCCGTGACCAGCGGCACGCCGGTGCCAGCGGGCGAGACGGTGCCGGCGCTCTGCTCGTCGGGCACCGCTCGCACGGCGCGGGTGACCACGTTCTTCGCCCCGGCCGTCTCGAGCACGAAGGGGACGAACCCCTCGGCCGCGGCGGTGAGCCACACCTGCACCGGCTCGGGGACACCGCGCACGAGGATCTCGTAGGTCCGCTCGTCGAGCATGCGCCCGGCCGCGTTGCCGAAGGTCATGTACTGCATCATCACCCGCGGCATGCGCGCCACCACCAGCGACGGGCTGGCCAGCCGGAGCAGCGCCCGGTAGAGCCCGTTCACATCCTTCTCCGCCTGCAGCCGCGCGCCGCCGCGCACGTAGGTCGAGTAAGGCACGCCGGCGAGGTGCGCCGCCTCGCGACCGAACTCGAGGAGCGGCAGCAGATCGTAGGAGCTCGAGGCGAGGAAGCGCTGGCCGAAGAAGGCCTGCAGCGCCGGGTCGGCCAGCCGCCGGAGCACCGCCGCCACGCCGCCCGGGCAGCGCTTGTCGGTCGACTCGAAGAGCCCCTCGTAGACGTGCCCCTTCACCTTGTACGGGCTCTGGCCCGCGGTGAAGCCGAGCAGCGCGGAGACCGTCGGGATGGGAATGGCCGGAAGCGACTTCACCAGCGGCACTCTACGACGCGACGCGTCGTCACGAACACAATCAAGCGGACCCTCCCGGCACACGGCCGCCACGCTATGGTGACCCGGCTTTTCGCAGGGCGCCACCCCGCGCTGCCACGCGCATTCTGGCGTA
>JAMFST010001141.1 GCA_026225435.1 Labilithrix luteola | reverse complement strand
GCCACCTGGGCATAGATAGCAAATGCAAGGACTTAGTGGTGCGATCGAATTTGACCGCGCAAGGGGGCATACATACCACGAAAATAAGTTCAAGATCATTGACGAACGTCCACTTGACAGCATAGCCGTCCTTTTCGTATTTTTCGTCGGTCGTCCGACCTTCAATCAGTGCCTCACGAATGAGGGAGTTGACGGGCGAGGCCGAGGAGGACGCGACCGACGCCCATGGCGAAGATGATGGTGGAGAGCATGAGTGGTGCCTGTGTGGGGAGCGTACGAGTCGGCGAAAATGGATGAGGCGAGCGTCGGGAGACGCGTGCCAGTCGTGGGCAATGCGGCGAAGGAGGACCACCGCCCCCATCGCGACCATCAGGCGCATGCGCGGCGGGCGAGCGGGGACGGCAGCTCTCTCTCCAGCTCCCGCGTGAATTCGAGGACCGCGCGTTCCATCTGCTCCACCCCGAGCGGCTCGGTCGGCATGTGGCTCGCCCCTTCGAGCACGACCATGCGCTTGGGGGCGGCAAGTCGGTCGAAGAAGCGGCGGCTGTGGGAGATATCGGTCATATGGTCGACGCCCGGGTGGGTGAGGAGCACGGGGCAGACTCGGAAGTCCTCGGGCTCGATGTCGGGCGCGCTGCTCATCAGCGTCCGGAGGAAGCGCGCAGGGACCCAGTTGCCACCGCCGAGCGGATCGGTCGCGCACAAGGTCGCGAGCTCCGGCTTGTTCGAGATGCGGTCCATCCGCGACATGTAGCGCATGGGGAGCGGGAGCCCGTCGGTCACGCCGCGCAGGCTCTCGAGCAGCCAGAGGCCCGCGGTCCCGAGCGTCTCGGTGCGGGCGAAGCCTCGTCGCACCTCTCGCTCACGCGGGTCAGCAAGCGTCGTCGCCACGAGCCCAATCACCTTCTTCGAGCGGGCCGCAGCCTGATACGCCAGCAGCCCTCCCAGGCTCACGCCAAAGAGCACGACCGGGCGACCGTCACGCTCTAGCTCGGCCTCGATGAGGTCGACGACGCAGTCGACCCAGAGCGAATAGACGAGGCGAGAGCGCGGCACCTCGGTGAGCCCGTAGCCGGGCAGGTCGGGCGAGACCGTCTCCCACCCGTGCTTCCGTGCGAGCACCGCCGCGGGGGCCATGACGCGGCCGTACGCTCCGGCGCCGTGAAGCACGATGACCTTGATCTTCGACTCCGCCACCGCCATGCGGTCTAGGTGCACGTCGAGCCCGCTCCAGCTCCACCACTCCTCGCGCGGGGTCGCGTCGGGGGTGCAGTGCATCGACTCGGGAAAGAACGACTGGTAGCGCTCCCACCCGGTGAAGTCGGCGTAGTGGCGGCGGGCGTGCGGCTTGGGCGATGGGAGCGGTGGGACGAGGTCATGAGCGGCTGCGGTCATGCCGAGACAGATACGCCGCGCCGTCCGCCCGGGCATTGACCTGGCGCGACAAGCGAGTGACCGCCGACCGGGAACGCCGCGAGGCTGTCGAAGCTGGGGCCGCTCAGCGTCGGAGCGTAGTCATCGCGGCGCCGAAGCGAGCAGGCGGGCCGGAGCTGTGCACGCCCGTCCAGCAGCACCCCCGCGCTCAGCGTGATGCTCGTGAGCGCGAGGATGGTGCCGCGAAGGTGCTGGCAGCCCCGATCGTCGCGGAGGCGCCGACTTGCCAGAAGACGTTGCACTCCGACCCGTCGTGGATCACCTGGACACGCGTGGTCGCCGTCGCCATGAACGCCTGGTCGATCTGGAACACGAAGACGGCGGAAGGATCTCCCCCCGTATCGAGAACCAGCGTTCCGGTGAGGCTCGCGGCCGGCGTCGGAAAGCAATAGACGCCTGGCGTGAGTCCATCCGCAGCGGACAAGCTCGGGGATTCGACCCCACGGCGCGGTAGGTAGCCTCAGCCCTCACGCTCGCCCCCACCTCTTGACCCGTGAAGGACACCTCGACGACGATCCGGCTCGTGGCTCACCTTCGCGTTGACCGTGGCCCTCGCGGCATGCGGGAGCTCGGATGACGCTGGCGACGGCGACGCAGGAGGCGCCGGGGGACGAGCCGGCGCAGACGCGGGCGGCGGCGGCGCGAACGAGGATGCGACCGTGTCGGGCGGGGAAGGCGGTGGTGGCGGAACCGGCAGCGACGCCGGTTCGACCGCCGGCACCTGCTCGCGCGACGCGGGCTCGTGGGTCTCGCAGTCGATCGGCGGCGGCATCTTCGACTTCAAGCAGTACGGAAACTACCTCACCGCCGTGAACGCCGGCTGGGAGGTGGACATTGGTACACCGTTCACCAATACCGCTGCGTGCCTGGCGATGCAGGCAGAACCCGACTGTAACTAGCCATCCAGGGGCGGCACGCGCCGCCCCTCCCCAAAAAAGCGTCGTTGCGGCAATTGTGCGACTTACCTCGGCGGAGAATCCTCGCGTGCGGCTCCCGCCGCGGAGGGACGAGCGGACCGATTTGAGCCCTTCCAAAGACGCACCTCCGCCCACCTCGGCTGGCCCGCGAGCGTGTCGGGGCGCGACGAGTGGCGCGCGAATCGCGAGATGGCCGAGCGTGCCGCCATTGAAGCCGGTGCGGCGCTCCTTCGCCTTCTCGTTCTCGCCGCGGAACGTCGGGAATGAATGTCGGGCGCCGGATCGTCATCTAACTCGAGGCCCATGCCTTCTCGCGACCCGCCCCCGCTACCGTTCGTGGAATGCAGGGCCTGCGCCGCGAGCCTCCTCGCGGCGGCCGTCGCCTACCTCCTGACGCTCTGTTCGG
>JAMFST010001140.1 GCA_026225435.1 Labilithrix luteola | reverse complement strand
GGGCCTTCACCGTCTCGGTGAAGCAGCAGCAGGCGGTCGCCGACGGCGTGCCCGCGGTGTTCGAGCTGCCTTTGTACATCGAGCTGGTGGGCCCGGCGCCGGGCCGCGAGACGCGCAAGGAGCGCTTCCTGGTGACGCAGCGGCAAGAGCGCTTCGCCATTCCCTGCCCGGTGCGGCCGGCGTTCGCGGTGGTCGACCCGGAGATGCGTCTCGTCGGGGACATCACCGTGAAGGGGCCGGCGGACATGCTCCGCGCGCAGCTCGCCGCGGGGAAGGACGGACGCGCGCGCTGGCTGGCGGCGCAGGCGCTCGGGCACGTGGACGATCCGGTCACCGTGGAGGCGCTGGCGGCGCGGCTGCACGACGAGCGCGAGTTCTGGGGCGTGCGGGCCGAGTCGGCCGAGGCGCTCGGCCGGCTGCGCGGCAAGGAGTCGTTCCTCGCGCTCGAGGCCGGGCTGCGGGCGGCGCATCCCAAGGTGCGGCGCGCGGTGGTCGACGCGCTGGGGCGGTTCAAGACGCTCGCCTCGGCGGAGCTGCTCCGGCCGATCGCGCTCGAGGATCCGAGCTACGTCGTGGAGGCGGAAGCGGCGCGCGCGCTGGGCAAGACGCGGCAACCGAGCGCCTTCGACACGCTCCTCGATCTGCTCGAGCGCCCCTCGTGGGCGGACGTGATCCGCGTCGGCGCCATCGACGGGCTGGCGGCGCTGCGCGACGATCGAGCGACGCCGCATCTCCTGGCGCGTACCCGCTACGGGCAGCCGAACCGGGCGCGGCGCGCGGCCATCCTGGCGCTGCCGAAGATCGCCTTCGACCGGCGCACGCGCGAGGCGCTCGAGGAGCTGCTCGACGACGGCGATCCGCACCTGCGGATCGACGCGGTGCGCGCGCTGGTGGAGCTCGGCGACGGCAAGGCGCGGGCGGCGCTGTCGGCCAAGCTGTCGACCGATCTGGACGCGCGCGTGCGCCGGCGGCTGCGCGAAGCGCTGCGCGACCTGGGCGACGGCAAGCGGACCGACGCCGGGCTGCGCGAGGAGCTCGACAAGGTGACCAACGAGCAGCTCGAGCTGAAGTCGCGGCTGGCGCAGCTCGAGGCTCGCCTGAACGGCGGTGCTCCGGCGAAACCGGCCGCACCGGTGCCGCCCGCGGCCAAGGCCGCACCCGCGAAGAAGACCGCCGCCGCGAAGAAGGCGGCGACCGCGAAGAGCGCGAAGAAGAAGGCCACCCGGCGATGAGCGAGGACTTCCCCGTCCGCGTCGACCAGCGCGGTGCGGTGGCCATCTGGACCATCGACCGCGAGGAGCGGCGCAACAGCCTGTCGCGCGGGACGCTGCTGGCCCTCGGCAAGCTCTCGCGCGAGGCCGCGTCGAACGACTCGATCCGCGCCATCGTCGTCACCGGCGCGGGGACCAAGGCCTTCTGCGCCGGCGCCGATCTGAAGGAGCGGCAGGGGATGTCGGAGAACGACGTGCGCCGGCAGATCGAGCTGTATCGCTCGGAGCTACGGCCGCTCGAGGCGTCGCCCAAGCCGGTGGTGGCGGCGATCAACGGCGTCGCCTTGGGCGGCGGCTTCGAGCTGGCCATCTTGTGCGACCTGCGCGTGGCGGCGCCGCACGCCGAGCTGGCGCTCCCGGAGACCGGGCTGGGGATCATCCCCGGCGCCGGCGGGACGCAACGTCTTCCCCGCATCGTCGGCGAAGCGCGGGCCAAGGAGATGATCCTCACAGGGCGCCGCCTGAACGCCGCCGAGGCGCTCGCCTGGGGCCTGGTGAACCGGGTCTCGCCCGCGGGAGTCGACGTGGTCGACGACACGATCGCGTTCCTCGAGCCGATCGCCAGCGGCGCGCCCATCGCCCAGGCCGCGGCGCTGGAGGCGATCGACCGCTCCTTCGACGTGTCGCTGGCCCACGGCCTCGAGCTGGAGAAGGTCAGCTACGACAAGACGCTGGTGTCGGAGGATCGGCGCGAGGCGCTGGCCGCGTTTGCCGAGAAGCGAAAGCCGCGCTTCACCGGTCGCTGACGATCCCCGTCGACGGCTCGCGCGGGCAGTGCGACGATCGAGGTCGATGCAGAGCACCGCCGCGGCCTGCGATACGTCGTGTGACAACTCTTCCTTCACCGACGAGCTCGATTGCGAGCAGCAGGCGGAGAGCGGCGTCTGCGCGAGCTACGTGGCGAGCGCGCAGACGTGCTCCGCCCAGCTGCACATCGCCACCGTGCTTTGTGTCGGCCGTAATTAAGGTGCTGGACGTGCTAGTCGCCCGCGAATGACGTGGCGCACGCTCCGGTCGGCGGGCTCCGCCTGGACGGTCGTGCGCGCCGGCGGCGCGTCGATTGGCGTCGCGATCGCCGGCCTCGGGGCGCTCGCTGCCGGCTCACCGCCCGCGAGCACCAGCAGCGTACTGGCCGGCCCGCCGGATGCGACCGTGTCCACGCCGGCCGTCGCGTCGTCGCCCCACGGAGCCGCGCTCCTGCGCGTCCTCGGCGATCGCGCCGGTCACGCGCTGGCGCCGGTGACCGGTCGGCCCGGCGCGCTGCTCACCTTGCCGGCGGGGCAGACGGCGGCGTCGCTCGCGCTCGGGCCGACGGTCCGCGATCTCACCCCCGGGT
This sequence comes from Labilithrix luteola, assembly GCA_026225435.1. Classification (GTDB taxonomy): domain Bacteria; phylum Myxococcota_A; class Polyangia; order Polyangiales; family Polyangiaceae; genus JAMFST01. The sequence continues at coordinate 331 of JAMFST010001140.1, read as the reverse complement.
TCGCTCGTCTGCGCGGCTCTCCCGCCGAGCTGCTCCAGTTCGCCTCGACGCACCCCGAGCTCCCTTTCGAGCTCGGTCCGACGCTCCATCCGCTGCTCGATCGGGTCGGCGTCTGGACCCGCTCGATCCAGGCGCGGGCCACGCGCGGCGTCGACGGCAGCGGCGTCCTCGTCGGCGTGGTCGACACCGGCCTCGACGTGTCTCACCCTGATTTTCGCGACGCGAACGGGCACACGCGCGTGGCGTGGCTGCTCGACATGTCGATCCCGCCCATCGGCAAGTACCCCGACCTCGAGGCGCAGTACGGTGTGACCGACGCCAACGGCAACGT
>JAMFST010001139.1 GCA_026225435.1 Labilithrix luteola | reverse complement strand
GGCGGCCTGTCCGGTCGGCCACCTTGCCCAGCCGCTGCCAGACCGGAAGCATTTCCGGCGCAAGATAAGGCAGGTAGCTGGGGATATTCTTGAAGACGAGGTCGTGGAGCCGGGCGCTGACGAAATGCGACAGGTCGTCCCTGCAAAGGAATTCGGGATGGAGCTGCTCGATGGACCCCACGGACGCGAAGGCCATCACCGAGGCGCGCACCTTCGAGACGGCGCACGCCGGCACTCCGCTGGCCGAGCGCGTGCGCGCTGCGTGCTCCGGCGGATCGTGATCGTCGATTTCCAGACGAGCGTCACGCCGCGCAGCCACTCACCGCTCATGAACACGACGTCTACCTTCGTCCATCTTGGCTTCGTCTCCCTGGCTGCGCTCGCCGGCTGCGGCGGCGCGGTCGACGAGACCGCGAGCGACATCACCACCAGCGATGGCGGCACCAGCTCGTCTGCGTCGACGAGCGACAGCAGCGCGTCCTTCCCCAGCTTCACTGCGGAGCAGGTGGCGACCGCCCAGGCCGCGTGCGGCCAGCCCGACTCCGCCGTCGACACCTACGACTCCGCCTCCAAGCTGCAGTCGCTCCTCCAGGGCAACTGGTTCTACTGCGGCCCCTACGGCACCCAGTACGACGCGATGCCCGTCGGCGCCGCCGGCATGCAGTTCACCAGCGACAAGGAGTTCCGCTGGCTGGTGATCGACTCGAGCGGTGTGCTCACTTCCGCGGTCAGCCCGGTGGGCATCGACAGCCCCAGCTTCACCTTCATCCCGTCCACCAGCGTGCCCGCCGGGGAGTCGGCCGAGGGGGCGCGCATCGGCTACAGCTTCCTGCCGTTCACCGGCGCCGCGGTCAACAACGTCGACGGTCAGATCAACGTCCAGTACGCCAACGGCGACACCATGGCGACGCGCGCCACCTTCGAGAGCTCGCCGCGGCGGATGTACCTCGAGGACTGGGACAACGCCTTCGTCTACGTGGGACCGTGAAGGTCCTGCGCGTGCATTCTGCAAGTACAGTTGCTGGTGCGGCGATGCTCGGCGTCCTCGGGCTGACGAGCAGCGGCTGCGGTGGCAGCGACGCGACGCCCGCGGCCACGGGCGAGGGGCACTTCTTCAGCACGAGCGACGGATCGCTCCCCGCCTACGCGGCCACCGACGTGACGACGGCCGCGGCGGCGTGCAACCTGGCCGACGCCGCCTTCGTCTCCTACGACTCCGAGGACGAGATGAGGTCCCTTCTCACCGGCAGCTGGTACTACTGCGGGCCGGCGAGCAGCCAGCCGCTCCCCCTCGGTGCCGCCGGCGTGCAGTTCACCGTCGACGGCGAGTTCCGCTGGCTGGTGCTCGACGCGAGCGGCACCCTCACCTCCGCCGTCAGCCCGGTGGACCTCGACGCGCCCGGCTTCGTTTTCACCCCGGCCACCACCGTCCCGGCGAGCGAGGACGCCGACGGCGCGCGCATGAACTACGACTTCGGGGACTTCAGCCGGCAGGAGTACAGCAGCTACGGCGGGGTGGTCGAGGTGTTCTACGCCGACCGCAGCAGCATGAGTGCGCGCGCCACCTTCGAGGCCTCGCCGCACCGGATGTATCTCGACGACTGGGGTGCCTCCTTCACCTACGTGGGACCGTGAGGCAGTCGTGAAAGCTCTCCTTCTGTTCGTCGCTCTCACCCTCGCCGCCTGCTCCGAAGGGGACACCGTCCTCGGCGACGCCACCGACGCTGCGGCGGCACCCTTTCCGCTCTACACCGCGGCGCAGGTCGCGGCGGCGCAGGTGGCTTGCCAGGCGATCCCCGGCACGGTGGTCT
>JAMFST010001138.1 GCA_026225435.1 Labilithrix luteola | reverse complement strand
GTCTTACCGGTACCGGTCACCGCAGTTGTCGGCGTGGCACCCACCTTCTTGGGGCTCATGGATTGGGTCGGGAGCTACTACGAATTCAAACCGCGCGTGATATGTTGGTGGATGAGTGAGCGCCCCCGATATTCTTGAAGTCATTGAAGCTGGGCGACTCAAGGTCGTGTTCCAGCCCCTGGTGGACCTGGGCACGCGAAAGACTTTCGCGCAGGAAGCGCTCGTCCGTACGGACGCGTTCCCTTCGCCGCCGGCGCTCTTCGACGCGGCCGTGGAGCAGGGGGTCACCGGCATCCTCGGCCGCGCCATCCGCAAGCTCGCCATCGCCGGCTGCCCCAACCTGCCGCTCTTCCTCAATGTACATCCGATGGAGCTGAACGAGCCGTACCTCGTACAGCCGGATGATCCCATCTTCCTCCACTCCGAGGACGTGTACCTGGAGATCACCGAAGGCGTGCCGCTGAGCCACTTCGCGCTCTGCCAGAGCATGCTCTCCGAGGTGCGGCAGCGCGGCGTGCACCTCGTGGTCGACGACCTCGGCGCTGGCTACTCGAACCTGAAGTACATCGCCGACCTGCACCCGCGGGTGGTGAAGCTCGATCGCGAGCTGATCTGCGGCCTCACCCTCGACTCGCGGCTCTACGCGCTGGTGAAGGCCATCGTCGTCCTGTGCGAGAGCCTCGGCGCGATGGTGGTGGCCGAGGGGATCGAGACACAGGAGGAGCTGATCGCCGCGCGCACCGCCGGCGCCCACTTCGGCCAGGGCTACCTGCTGGCGCGCCCCGCGTTCCCGGCCCCGACCGGCACGTGGCCCCCCACGCAGTCGTTCCCGGTCTTCGCCGTCTCGGCGCCGATGCGCTCGATCCGCCCCGGCCGTTAGACCCGAGGTCGGCGAGAAGTTGTCGGCCTTTCCGGCAACTTATCGTCGGCCTCAGTAACGGAAGCGCCAGCTGAGGTCGTACAGCATGCTGCCGGCGTCGCCGACCTGGCTCTCGAGCATCCAGTTGCGGATGAAGCGCCAGTCGACGAGCAAGATCTCCTGATCCGGGTTGTCGCCCGGTGCCGGGAGGCCGAGGTTGACGACGAAGTGCGCCGCGAGGCTGTGCGAGATCTGCCAGCCGACGTCCGGGCGCGGGTTGTCCGACTCGCTGGTGTCGACGCGGGTGGTGACCGAGTCGCCGGTGAAGCCGGAGATGGCGCTGTTGATCGCCTGCGTGGCCGCGCCGCCCGCCGCGCCGACCCCCTTGGCGGTGTCGCCACCGGCGCCGGAGTTGGCGTCGCCGCCGGAGCCGAGCGAGGCGTCGCTCGACCCGAAGAGGACGAGCGAGAGGATCTCGTTCTCGGTCAGTGACGGCTCGGAGCGCAGGGTGATGCGCCCGGTCTTCAGCGGGCCGAGGAACTCGGCGATGACCCGCGTCTTGTCGCTGTCGGGCGCGTCCCAGTGCGCCGACACGGCGATGACCGGGTTGTCGGCCGCGCCGGTGAAGCTCACCGTGCCGTTGTCGATCTCGAAGCGCTTGCCGTTCACCTCGAGGAACGAGCCAGGACCACCGGGGAGCACGAGCCTCCCGTTCATGGTCATCGCGTTCCCCTTCATGTCGATCGCCGGATCGCCGGTCACCTCGATCTTCAAGGTGGTGTCGCGGGCGATGTACACGTCGTGGCCGAGGTGGACGGCGATCTTGGTCTCGCTGTCGCTGGGGGCGGCGACCTTCTTCGGTGGCTCGAGGTCGACGAGCACGAGCTTGCCGTCGCTCTCGCGGTGCCCGATGTCGATGGTCGGGTCGCCGGGCAGCGCCTGCGCCGAGTGCCCCGTCGACTGCGGCAGGTGCATGTGCAGCTGCGGGATGCTCACCTCGACGTTCATCAGCTTCGGTGAGTTGGTGACGGTCGCGTCGATGTTGCCCCACGCGTCGCCGAGCTCCGAGCCCTGCACGGCGATGGGGATCTCGTGGCCGTTCTCGATGGCGATGTGCGCCTTGGCCGACTTGAAGTCGAGCCCGGCCATCTTCGCCTCGCCGGTGATCTTCACGTGACCGGTCGCCGGATCCGCCTCGAGGTTCTCGAGCTTGATGGTCCCGTCGGGGTGCATGCTGATCTTCGCCTGCACGTGATTCAGCTCTTCACCGATGGCCGGCACTTCCATGCCCGCGTTGGTGAGGATCACCGAGCCGTCCATGGTGACGCCGCTGGGGTCGGGCGTGAGGTGCACCTTCGCGTTGGCGTTGAGCGTGCCCGTGAGATCGTTCACCGCGGCGTCGGCGAAGGGGGCGATGCCGGCGAGATCGAAGTTGTTCGCCGACAGCTGCGCGTCGAGCGCGTTCTGCTTGTCGATCGACGGCGCCATCGCCGCGCCCCAGTCCATGCCGCCGTTGCCCTTGGCCTCGAAGAAGCCCTTGGACTGATCGAAGCGCACGTCGGAGTCGAGCTTGCCACCGGCGATGGTCGCCTGGATGTTCCCCTTGTCGAAGAGGCGCGTCTTGCCCAGGTTCACCGTGCTGGTGGTGAGCGCCACCTTCAGGTTGGCGTCCTTGTTCAAGCCGCCGAGATCGACGTTCCCGCTGATCGTCCCGGCGAACGCCTGGTCCATCCCGCTGGGGATGATGTCCATCGGGAACTCGGTCAGCTGGGTATGCGAGTCGGCGTTCCAGGCGAGCGGCGCCCCCTGCTCCACCTGCCCGAGCAGGGTCGTCAGGTTGGCGTCGGTCTCCGAGTGGAGCACCGGCTTCGTGCCGCTCACCGCGTCGGCGACGAGCTTCACGCTCTTCTCGTCGGCGGCGAGATCGACATTCAGATCGAGCGGGTCGCGACGCTTGTTGAAGTCGCCGCTGGCGTGCAGATCGTGCCCCTGCACCTTCACGTCGACCTGGGGCTGACGCATCGTCCCCTTGGCGTTCAGCTGCACGGCGATCTCGCCGGCGACCGGCAGGTGCGGCACGATCGTCGGGTACTGCCCGAGCTTCCGCTTCGGCAGGTCCACGTGCGCCTGGAAGGGCGCGGTCGGGAGCGCATCGGCGATGCTCATCGGATCGCTGACGAGGTCCTTCAGCGGCAGGGTGGTCTTCGCGGCGAGGTTGGCGAACTCCCCCAGCTTGTCGAGCAGCTGCCCGCGGACGTGGATCTCGTTCTCGTCGCCGTCGATCTGCGCGCGCAGGTGCACGTCCACGCCGCGTGACTCCCAGGGAGCCGGCAAGGCGCGAGCGGCGCGCTTCTCTTCCGGAGTCGCGCGCGCGTCGATCTTCGGCTTGGCGCCGGCGACGTACAGCTCGCGGGTCCAGGTGCCGAAGGCGACGTCGGGAACGGCGCCCGGCTTGTCACGCGCGGCGCTGACGAAGATGTGCGCCACGCCGCCGACGTGGCTCACCGGGAGCGAGTCGGGATCGGGTACCAGCGCGGCCACCTTGGCGAGCACCACGTTGCTCTCCACGTCGACCTTGCCGACGGCGTTCTTCCAGCTGGTGCCGTCCATCAGGCCGCCGCGCAGGTGCACGTCAGTCGCCTGCACGTCGACGGTGGCGATCCCGTCCGCCTCGATCCTGACCAGTTCGTCCGTGG
>JAMFST010001137.1 GCA_026225435.1 Labilithrix luteola | reverse complement strand
GGCAGTGACGATTGCCAGCCGGGGCTCGTCTGCGTCCCCGGCGGGGACCTGGGGAGCGCCGGTTCGCAGTACTGCCTCGCCAACGGCTCGCTCGTGACCACCTGCGGCGTGTGCTGCCCGGTCAACCGCGCCAACGCGACGGTCAGCATCTGCCAGTTCTCCTCCACGCTCGCCGGCGCCGACGCCGCACCGCCGGACACCGACGCGGGGGACGCCGCCACGGACGCCAGCGACGCCAGCGACGCCGATGCGGACGCCAGCGACACCGACGCCGCCAGCACGGACGCGAGCGACGCGGATGCCTCCGACGCTTCCGACGCCTCCGACGACGGCGGCTGAGAGCGATGTCGGCGACGCTCCTGTCGAGCGCGTCCGAAGCGCTGCTGCTGGTCCTCGCGCTCGCCCTGCCGGTGCTCGGGGTGGCCGCGCTCATCGGCCTGGTGGTCGCGGCGCTGCAGGCGGCGACGCAGGTGCAGGACCAGACCCTGGCGCATCTGCCGCGCCTCGTGGGGGTCAGCTTCGCCCTCGTGATCTTCGGCCCGTGGATGGGCCGAGAGCTGGCCGCCTTCGCCGCGCGCATGCTGCTGTCGGCGGCGCGTTGACCGAGCGACGGGGGGCTGGTACCTCGGAAGAGGGAATGAGTGAACATTCATTCAGAGCGGGTGAGCCTGCCGCGACGAGCCAAGCTGGCGCCGCGACCGCAGCAGCGCCGGCCGCGCCGAAGGCTCGCTCGGGCGACAAGCGCGAGCGCATCCTCCGCGCCGCGGTGAAGGTGTTCGCCAAGAGCGGCTTCCACGCGACCCGGGTGAGCGACGTGGCCAAGGCCGCCGGCGTCGCCGATGGCACCATCTACCTCTACTTCCGCTCGAAGGACGACATCCTCATCTCGCTCTTCGAGGACCGGGTCGAGAAGCTCCTCACCTTCATGGCGACCGAGCTGCCCAAGCTGCCCACGGCGTCGGCCAAGCTGCGGCGCATCGTCGAGCTCGAGCTCGGCCTGCTCGAAGGCGAGCGCGATCTGGCGCACGTCATCACCGTGACCCTGCGCCAGTCGACCACCCTGATGCGCGAGTTCGCCCAGCCGCGCTTCGCTGCGTACCTCGACACCATCGCCCGGGTCATCGCCGATGGGCAGGCCAGCGGCGAGTTCCGCGGGGACACCTCCCCTCACCTGGTGGCGCGCGCGACCTTCGGTGCCCTCGACGGCATCGCGCTCACCTGGGCGCTCGGCAAGGCGGAGCGCGGTGCCCTCACCCGCGCGGCCACCGGCGTGGCCGACCTGCTCCTGCGCGGCCTGGCCCCCGGTCCGGCCGCCAGCGACGGCGCGACGGCTCCAACGATCGCCGCGCCCGCCCCCTCGCGCCCGCGCAAGCGCTCGTGAGCGCCGACGCGCGCGGTCTCGCCCAGCGAGCGCACGTCCTCGGCAGCCTCCGCGACTTCTTCGGCAGCCGCGGCTTCCGCGAGGTCGAGACGCCCCTCCTCGTCCCCTCGCCCGGGCTCGACGTGCACCTCGAGGCCTTCGCCGTCCCCGCGACTCGATCGCCGCGCTGGCTCTCCACCTCGCCCGAATTCCAGATGAAGCGCCTGCTCGCCGCCGGGCAGCGGCGCATCTTCCAGATCACCCGCGCCTTCCGCCAGGACGAGCTGGGCGAGCGCCACCACCCCGAGTTCACCATGCTCGAGTGGTACCGCGCGGACGACGGAATGGACGCCGTGGTGCGCGACACCGAGCAGCTCATCGCGCGGATCACCGGCGGCGAGGTCCACCTCGCGGATGCCCCGGGGACCCGCGAGCGCGGCCGACGCATCGACACGCGCCCCCCGTTCGCTCGCCTCGGCGTGTGCGAGGCCTTCACGCGCTTCGCCGGCGTGTCCGCCGACGAGACCTTGCGGCTCGCGGCCGAGGACGAAGATCGCTTCTTCCGCCTGCTGGTGGACGAGGTGGAGCCGGGGATCGCCGCGCTCGATCACGCGGTGGTGCTCACCGATTACCCGGCTGTGCAGGCATCGCTCGCGCGGAAGAAGCCGGACGATCCGCGCCTGGCCGAGCGCTTCGAGGTCTACGTCGCCGGCGTCGAGCTGTGCAACGGCTTCGGCGAGCTCACCGATCCGGTGGAGCAACGCGCCCGCTTCGTCGCCGACCAGGCCGAGCGCACCCGCCGCGGCCTGCCGGTCTACCCCATCGACGAGCGCTTCCTCGAGGCGCTCGAGCGCGGGATGCCGCCGAGCGGGGGCAACGCGCTCGGCGTCGATCGCCTGGTGGCGCTCAGCCTCGGCACGGCCGAGATCGCCCGAGGCATGGCCTTCACCGACGCCGACCTCTGAAGAGGCCGACGATAAATTGCCGGAAAGGCCGCAAATCGTCGGTCGCAGTCGCTACGCCGTACATAAGTACGGCTTCGCTCCGCTTCCTAGCTTTGCAGCCTTTCCGACAATTTCTCGCCGACCTCTCGCGCGGAGTCGGTGCTGGCTCAGACGTAGGGCGGAGGCGGGAGGACCGAGGCGCGGTTGAGCGCCAGGTCGACCATGTGCTCGAGGGTAGGGATGATCAGCTTCTCCGCCGCGAGCTTCACCGCAGCGGGGCGGCTGGGGATGACGAAGACGACGCACTGATTCACCAGCCCGGCGGTGGCGCGGGTGAGCATGCCGAAGGGGCCGATCTCGTCGAAGGAGAAGCGGCGCATCGCCTCGCCGAAGCCGTCGATGCGCTTGTCGAAGATCCCCTCGACCGCCTCGGGCGTGCTGTCCCGCTGGGCGATGCCGGTGCCGCCGGAGATGATGATCGCCTCGGCCTCGTTGTCGTCGGCGCACTGCTGCACGCGCTCCTTCACGTACTCCATGTTCTTCTTCAGGAGCACGTGGCGCACGACGGTGTAGCCGGCGTCGATGAGCAGCTTGTCGAGGACCGAGCCCGCCTCGTCCGCGTGCGCGGAGCGTTGATCCGTCGCCGAGATGGTGAGGATGCGGATCCCTTTGCGCCCCGAAGGAACGACGGCGTCAGTCATGCGGCGGTTCGTATCAAGCCCCATGCCCGCCGTCGAGGGTCACGTCGAGCCGACGTCCAGCCCGACCGCGCGCATCAAGCGGAGCGCGTTCGAGCTGGTGACCACGCCGGGGCGCAGCCGGTAATCGAAGGTCATCACGTCCCCCTCGACCTGCTCCTCGAAGTGCACGTTGTGCACGTGTCCGGGGCGTTCTGTCGCGAGGTCGCCGAGCGCGAGATCGTGCGTCGACACCGCGCCCAGCGCGCCGCGGCCCAGCAGACCGAGCACCAGCCCACGCGCCCCGATGAGCCTTTCGCGCATGTTGGTCCCATGGAGGATCTCGTCGAGCAGGAAGAGCGACGGTCCCGCGGCGGCGCGGTCGGTCACCAGCTTGAGCCGGCTGACCTCGGCGTAGAAGCGCGACACGCCGTCCCCCAGCGAGTCGCGGATGCGCATGCTGGTGGACACGGCCATCCGCCCCAGCACGAGCGAGCGCGCGGTCACCGGCGCCCCGGCGAAGGCGAGCTGCGCGGTCACCCCGATGGCGCGCAGCATGGTCGTCTTGCCGGCCATGTTCGAGCCGGTGACCACGAGCGCGTCGCCTGCCCCCGGCAAGCTCACGTCGTTGTCGACCCGCCGCGCGCGCGGCACCAGCGGGTGGCCGAGCTGCTCGGCGACGAACTGCGGCTCGCTGCTGAAGCGCGGGAAGCTGGCGTCGGGCGTCTCGAAGGCGAACCCGGCGAGGCTCGCGAGCGCCTCCATCTCGTGGAGCGCGTCGAACCACTCCCCGACGCTCGCCCCCACCTCGCTGCGCCAGCGCTCGACGAAGACCGCGCAGTTGAGATCCCAGATCAGCACCGGCGCGAGGAAGAGCCGGAAGAACTCGTTCTGCCGCGCGTCGACGAAGCTGACGATGCGCGCGAGCCGCGCCATCTGCGCCGTGGCCGACGTGCCCGAGCGCACCAGCCGCTCGCGGAGCTGCACCAGGCGCGCCGAGGTGAACGTCTCCCGCTCGATGCGGGCGAAGAGCGTGGCGAAGCGCGCGATGGCGGTCTCGCGCGTGGAGGCGAGCTCCACGATCGGCGCGACCTGCCCGCCGACCATCCGGTTGAAGGCGACCGCGCCGACGAGGAGAGCGATCCAGATCCAGCCCGGCGCCGGACCCCAGCGATGCGCCGCGAAGGCGAGCGCGATCGCCAGCGGCAGCCCCAGCCCGGCGAGGCGGAGCGCCGACGACGGCGTCCAGGTGGCCGGTGCCGCGGCCCACTTCACGAGCCCCAGCGGCCGGGTCCCGTCGAGCAGGTGCGCCTCGGCCGAGAGATCGGCGCGGAAGGCGGTGCGCGTGGCGAGCTCGCGCACGGCGGCGTGCCGCGCCTCCAGCTCGTCGGTCGACGGCGGGTCGCTCGAGAGCCAGGCGGCCAGCTTCCCCTGCCCTTCGAAGGTCTCCGCCGCGTTCAGCCGCTGGAAGAGCGAGCGCGGGCCGAACAGGTCGAGATCCGAGGAGAACGGATGCTCGTCGTCGACGAAGCGCGCGCCGTCCTCGGTGAAGGTGCTCCACGTGTCGTCCAGCCGGGCGAGCCCTCGCTGGTGAAAGCGACGACCAGCCTCGGCCAGCTCCCGCGCCGCCACAGCCCGCGCGTGAATCGCCACCAGGACGATGAACGCAGCGACGAGCCCGACGCACGCGGCGGTCGCGATCTCTGCCCACGGGCCCCAGACGGCGTCCACCAGCGCGCCGACCGCCCCGAGCGCGACGACGACCCGGAGCGTGCCGAGCCCTCGCTCACGCCCCTCGAGGCGCGCGACCTCCGCCGATCGCGCCGTGCTCCCCTCTTCGTAGCTCGCCCGGGCGTCCACCAGGCCAGCACGCATATCACGCTGCGCGACTTGCCGCGGGACGCGGAACCGCCCGACGCTCGGTGCGCGAGCGCGCGCGACGCTCCACCCGCAGCGCGGCGCGCGGGGCACGGACGGGCTCCTCCACCTTCAGCGCATCCGCACGACGAGCTGCCTCGGCCGCGTAGGCGGTGCCGACGGCGAGCCCCTCGAGCGTCAGGCGGATCGGCTGCTCGTCCGAGGCGGCGCGCTGGATCAACCCGAGCGAAAGCAGCGTGTCGAGCGCGTCGCCCAGTGCACTGCTCGTCCCCCCTGCGCGACCGAGCAGTACTGAACGAGAGGGGGCGGAGCTCGAGCGGGAAAGCTTCACGATGGACTGGAGAACGCGCAGGTGGTAGCTCATGAAGTTGATCGTTAGTTCAGTACTGCTCGTCCGTCAAAGAACACGCGGTCGATTTTCCAGAAGGGCGCGACGGGCTACACGACGGCGCGATGACGTCCTCTTCCGCCCCGCTGTTCCTCCTCTCCAACGACGACGGCGTGCACAGCGAGGGGCTGCGCCGTGCTCTCGCGGCGCTCGCTACCGGCGGTGACGTGGTGGTCTGCGCTCCCGAGTCGGAGCAGAGCGCCGTGAGCCACTCGCTCAGCCTCCACACACCGCGTCGCCTGCGCCGCCTCGACGCTGCCGGGTCGAGCGCGCCGATCCCCGGAACCACGGTCTTCGCGGTCGACGGCACCCCGGCCGACTGCGTGTACGTCGCGCTCCACGCCGGCACTCGCGTGCTCTCCCGCCGGCCCGACGTCATCGTCTCCGGGATCAACCGCGGTCTCAATCTGGGACAGGACGCCTTCTACTCGGGCACCATCGCCGCCGCCCGCGAAGGGGCGCTCCGCGGCATCCCCGGCCTCGCCGTCAGCGCCGAGGTGGGGGCCGATCTCGACGCCATCGCCGCGCTCACCACCCGCATCGCGCTCCAGCTGGTGGGGACCGACCGGCGCCTGCTGAGCCTCAATGTCCCCAAGGTGTGGAACGGCGAGGTGCGAGCCGCTCGCCTGGGCACGCGCATCTACGAGGAGACCATCGACTTTCGCCGCGATCCGCGCGGCCGCGAGTACCTCTGGATCGGCGGGCCGGGCGTGTCTCATGCGAGCGATCCGGGGAGCGACACCGACGCGTTCGACGCCGGGGCGGCCACGCTCACCTCACTTCTCCTCGACTTGACGCGTGAAGGCGATCCCCTCCTCGGGGAGATCGCGCGTACAGTCGTCTCATCATGACGGCGAGCGACACACGAGACTCCTCCGGCGACCATCTCGCCCACGCCCGGGCGGCGATCCGCGACATCCCCGATTTTCCCACGCCGGGGATCGTCTTCAAGGACATCACCCCGCTGCTGGCCGATCCGCGGGCCTTCCACATCGTGCTCGACTCGATGGCCGAGCGCTTCATCGGCGAGCACATCGACGCGGTGGTCGGCGTCGAGGCGCGCGGCTTCATCTTCGGCGGGGCGCTCGCGGCGCGCCTGAACGCGAGCTTCGTCCCCGCGCGCAAGCCCGGCAAGCTGCCGGCCGCCTGCGACCGGGTCACCTACACGACCGAGTACAGCAACGCCGAGCTCGAGATGCACAAGGGCTCCATCAAGGAAGGCGCGCGCTGCCTGGTGGTCGACGACGTCCTCGCCACCGGGGGGACGGCCCGCGCGGCCGCCGAGCTGGTGCACCGCCAGGGGGGCTACGTGATGGCCTACGCCTTCGCCATCGAGCTCGGGTTCCTCGGCGGGCGGGAGCGCCTGCTCCCGGTCCGCGTCGAGAGCGTGCTGCACTACTGAGAGGCCAGCGATGGCTCGTTTTCGTGCAGTCCTTCAGCGACGCGTAGCGGAGCGTCCGCGAGGGGTGGGGCCCCGACGAATTCACTTCGGCGGGGCGGGGGGTCACGAGACTCCCCGGGGACACAGTGAGCGGTCTGACGACCCTCTGTCGTCAGACCGGTGTGAAGCCGGCGATGGATGACCGGATCATCGCGGCGAAGTACCGTCTCATCGCGCCCATCGGTCGCGGTGGGATGGCGGCCGTCTATCGCGCGGAGCACGTGCAGACGGGCAAATTCGTCGCCCTCAAGCTGCTGCACCTCGAGGAAGGGGCCGCCACGCCGGGACGGACGGACATCACCGACGAGACGCGCGAGCTGATCGGGCGCTTCGAGCGGGAGGCGCGCGCCGCCGGCTCGATGGAGACCG
>JAMFST010001136.1 GCA_026225435.1 Labilithrix luteola | reverse complement strand
CGATGGTGACGCCTTCGCCCTGCAGCAAGTGCTCGCGCGCGGGGACGAGCTCCGGCTCGATCTCGTCGGTCTCCCCCTCCGCCAGCGCGCGCAGCATGGCCGCCCGGAGCGCGCCCAGCGGCTCCAGCGTGGTGACCGTCGGCGTCAGCAGCAGCGACATGCCCGGCGGCACGTGCGCGCGGATCTCGCCGAGGAAGCGCGAGCCGCCCATCCCCGGGTTGGCGCGGAGGATGGCCAGCGTGCCCGGCGAGGCGAGCATGCTCTTGGGATCGGGGCGACCCACCAGCGGCGGGGTGACGAAGTGCCCTTCGTGCGCCGCGACGTCGCGCGCCCACGGCTGCTCCACGTCGAGGAGCGCGCCGCGCAGTGCCTGGCCGGACAGATCGCGCCCGTGGCGCCAGCCGGTGCGGTTGATGTCGCCGTCGCGCATCGCGGTGAGGCGGCGATCGACCAGCACGTCCCCTGCCCGGCCGATCTGCGCGAGATCGAGCGCGCGGGTGAGCGCCCAGCCGATCGCCAGGCGCGGGCGCGACTGCGCCGGGTCGATCTCGCAGTGCCCCTCGACCAGGGCGATGCTCCACGGCTCGCGGGTGCGCGCGTGGAGCGCCAGATCGATGGCCGCGTCGAGCGCCGAGGGCTCGAAGGCGAAGGCCAGCGCGTCCCCGGCCCAGGCGCACAGGACACCACCGGTCGCCTCGCCACGCGCCACGAGCACGCGCGCCGCCGACAGCTCGCCCACGTCGTCGTTGTCGCCCGGCGCGCCGGACAGACGACCGCGCGGAGGTAGGTGCTCCTCGCCGCGCGGCCGCACCAGCGCGACGATCAGCTGCAACGACGCGGGATCTCCGCTGGTCTTGCGCTTTCGATCGGGACGCTTGCTCATGCGATTCAGATGCGGACCCGCTTCTTCAGGGCGGCGAGCTCGTCTTCCACGTCGCTCTTGCCGTCCTTCGCGGTGCTGGTGCTCGTCTCGAGATCGCGGAACTTCGCCTCGAGATCGCGCTTGTCGAGGGTGTTGCCGAGGGCATCCTCGACCTCGGCCATCGCCGCGCCTTGGGCCTCGCGCCCCTCGATCTTCTCCTCCATCTTGCGGAAGTTGTCGAAGGCGGAGCTGCCCCCCTTCGAGCCGAGCCCCTCGCTCCCCTTCGAATTCTGGGCGCGGGCGATCATCGTCCCCTTCTTCAGCTTCAGCTCGGCGAGCTTGTCCTCCATGCGGGACAGCTCCCCCTTCATCTTGAGCGCGGCGTCACGCGACTCGACGCGGGCGCTCTCGGCGGAGACGACCGCCTCGGAGACGCGCTTCTTCTGCCGCAAGGCATCACGGGCGAGCGCCTCGTCGCCGCTCTTGAGCGCCAGCTCCGCTCGCTTGTCCCAGGTCTCGACCTCCTTCTCGAGATCGTCCTTCTTCTTGCGGAGCTGCTTCTCCGCGGCGACAGCGCTCACGACCTCGCCGCGGCCGCGACGAAGCTGTTCTTCCATCTCCTCGAGGTGCAGCTCGATCAGCTTCTGATCGTCCTCGGCGCGATCGAGCAGGCTGTTCACGTTGCTCGAGATGACCTTCCCCATCCGGTCGAAAATGCCCATCGCGGCCCACCTCTCCGCCGGTGAAGGTACCATCCCGGGGGGCGCCCGTCTCTGTACGCTGCTACCGACCTTCGCTCACGTTCGCTCACGGATGCGCTGACGGACATCCCCGACGACTTGCCCAAACGCTCGCAACACGGGATTCTACCGTTGTGAACGTCGGCCAGCCGAGCGGAGCGGGTCACCCGAACGCCGGGCTGGCGGCGGGGGACACGCTCGACCGGTACGAGCTGCTCTGCCCCTTGGCGCAAGGCGGCATGGCGGCGGTGTGGCTGGCGCGCCTGCGCGGCAAGCACGGCTTCCAGAAGCTGGTGGCGGTGAAGACGATCCGCCCGGAGCACGCCGGTGACCAGCGCTTCCAGCGGATGTTCCTCGACGAGGCGCGCATCGCCGCCAGCATCACCCACTCCAACGTGGCCCAGATCCTGGACCTCGGGGAGGAGAACGGCGTCCTCTACCTGGTGATGGAGTGGATCGACGGCGATTCGCTGTCGAAGCTGCTCCGCGTGGTGCAGCGCGCCGGGCAGCGCGTGCCGCTGGGGGTGGCCTTGCGCATCCTCGCCGATGCCTGCGGCGGGCTGCACGCGGCCCACGAGCTGCGCGACGACAGCGGGCAGCTGATCAACGTCGTGCACCGCGACGTCTCTCCTACGAATATTCTTTTGTCCAACAAGGGCTCGCCCAAGGTCATCGACTTCGGCATCGCCAAGGCGATGGGTCGGCTGGCGGAGGAGACGAGCGCCGGGGTGCTCAAGGGGAAGATCTCGTACATGTCGCCGGAGCAGGCGCTCGGGCGGAGCAACGTGGACCGGCGCGCGGACGTGTGGGCCGTCGGGTCGATCCTGCACATGGCGCTCACCGGCGCGCCCCCGTTCCGCGCGGAGAACGAGGTGCTGGCGCTGCACCGGCTGACGTCGGGCAAGCCGCCCGATCCGCTGCCGGCCGACGTGCCGCCGCAGGTGCGGGCGATCGTGGCCAAGACGATGGCGTTCAACGTCGACCAGCGCACGCCGGACTGCGCGACGCTGCAGGCGGAGCTCGAACAGGCGATGGTCGCCTGCAACTGCCTGACGACGCCGGCGGACGTGGGGCTGTTCGCGGCGCACTACCTGGCGGACTCGGCGCGCACGCGGCAGGAGCTGGTGCAGCGGTCGATCGCCGCGGCCAGCGATCGCGAGCGCGGTGGTAGGCCGCGGATGCATTCGGCGGGGACGCCGAGCGGGTTCTCGCCCGTCGCGCCGCGCGACACCAGCAGCTCGGGAGCGCTCGGCGCCGGGAGCGGAAACGGCAGCGGACGGGGGAACGCGAGCGCCAGCAGCAGCGGGTTGGTGTCCCCGTTTGCCGCGGCCAGCAATCCCAGTATGCCCAGCATGCCGGCGACGCGCCTGGAGCCGTCCTTCCAGCGCTGGAACACCGCCCCCACCGGGATGTCCGCCAAGGAGCGCTGGATCGTCACCGCGGCGGTGCTGGTGACCGCGCTGTTCGTCGGGGTCGTGGGGGCCATCCTCTACACGGCGGTCATGCGCTGGCACGGGTCGAAGGTGGAGCCGGCGACGACGTCTCCGACGACCACGACCAGCGCGACGAGGTAACCTCGAGCCCATGCCCACTCAAGGGGAGACGCTGAACACGTCGGCGACTCGAGCGACGCGCGCGTGCGTCAGTTGGGGCCGACGGTGTAGGTGATGGCGATCGGCGTGCTGCCGAGGAGGGCGGGCACGCTGTACGAGGTCATCGCCTCGTTGCCGTAGTAGACGAGGTAGACGTCCACGGTCTGCCCCGCGGCGACCGTCTGCAGCGTCCCGCCTCCGTCGAGCCCCAGTCCCATCGCGTCGGCGACCTGGAGGTCGTCGGTACAATTGTTGGTGATCTTGAGGGAGCCGTTCTGCGCGTCACAGCTGGCAGCCACGAAGGTGAGACAGGGCTCGCTGGGCGTCGTCGCAAAGTTGGACTGGATGCGGTTGCAGCCGCTGTCGGTGACGCAGGCGGGACTGCTCGCGAGGAGCGCGCCGACGCAAGCCAGGGCGGCGACTACGGCCAGGGCGCGGGCGGGCAGACGAGAGGTCATCGAGCGCCTTCTAGCGCCATTCTCCGCGGAGCTGAACGCTCCACGGAAAACACTACACGCGCGTCAGTCGGCGCGGGCCGCCCAGCGGAGGGTCCGCGGGCCGTCCTCGTCGTCCGCAGAGGGGATGACCGTGGTGTCGTCGAACGCGAAGAGCGCGCGCTGGAGGATGGGCTCGACGGAGCGTCGCACCGGGTCGGCCCCGGCTGCGGTCGTGAGGAGATCGAGCATGGCGCGGAGGGTCTGGCGGGTCATGCCGCTCGTTCGGACAGCGGCGCGTGCCCGTTGCGCGTATTGCGCGAGCAGCTCGCGATCTCGTACTTCGCCTCGGCCATGTCCGTCCCGTCAATCGGAGAAGGACAGCCAGACCATGACGACCAGCACGAAGCGCGCAACCGTGGCGAGTGATCGACCGCGTGCGCGCCAGGTCGCGTAGCCTCGGAGGCCATGTTCAACGTGATGTACCGCTGGCGCGTTCATCCCGGGAAGGAAGCGGCGTTCGAGCAAGCGTGGCGCGAGATCACCGTGCGCATCCGGGAGGAGCGCGGCGGGCTCGGGTCGAGGCTGCACCGGTGCGCCGATGGCAGCTTCGTCGGCTACGCGCAGTGGCCGGATCGGGAGACGTGGGCCGCGTCGCAGGCGCTCCCCTTCCCGCCCAACGAAGCTTCGACGGTGATGAGGGACGCGATCGCGTCGAGCGACGCGCCCCTCGAGCTCACCCCGATTGCCGACCTACTTTCGTAGGTCCTTCACTTGTCCGGGCGGTTGACCACGTGGACGGCCTGGCCCAGGCCGTTCAGCGCGGCTTCCATCATGCCCTCGCCCAGGGTCGGGTGCGGGTGGATGGTCATGCCGATGTCCTCGAGGAAGGCATGCATCTCGAGGGCGAGCGCGCCTTCGCTGATGAGGTCCGTGGCCGAGGG
>JAMFST010001135.1 GCA_026225435.1 Labilithrix luteola | reverse complement strand
CGTCTCGTCGAAGGAGATCGCATTGGCGGAACCGCTGTCGAGCCCCTGCACTTGAAGTCGATACTGCGAGCCGTCGTAGACGACGGAAGCGGAGACGCGAGCCCCGCTGGACGAGATGGCCGCGGCGACGCCGGCGAGCGACTCGCTGCTGCTCACGGCGATGTTCGTCGTCGTGCCGTTGATGGTGAAGGCGAGAGTGCCGGATTGCCCGAGAGCGGCGGTGTTGGAGGACTGCGGATCACTGTAGGTCCGCTGCGCCTGGGCGAGCGAATTGACCTGGATAGTGTGCGTCCCCGCAACGGCACCGCTGGTCGTCGAGGCGACGACGTTGCTGGCGCTGCTGGTAGCTGTGTACGACGAGTACTGCGTGGGATCGGAGAGCGCCGTGGCGGCGGTCTGGAGCGTCGTCAGATCGGTCTTGAAGGCCGACATGGCGGTGGATGCGGCGGAGATGTTGCTGCTGCTCGTCTGCAGCGTGGTGATCGGGATCTGCTCCGCCGCGACCAGCTGGTTGATGACGTTGGTGTCGTTGAACCCGGAGCCGAGCCCGAGACTGGACAGGTCGATGGTGACCGGGGCTGTCGTTACCGACGTCGTCATGGGGGACTCCACTTCTCATGTTCGAGAGATGATGCAGCTGGCCGTGCGCTGGGGAGCATGACGCGGCCGGGGAAACGTACGCCGCGTCCTCTCGACACGCGGCGTACGCTCTTGTTACCGGGAAGCGGTCAGTCCATCAGCCGGTGCTCAGGCGAGAAGGACTGGCTGCCATCACTGGCCGTGGATGAGGCTGGTCGCGAGCTGCGTGGTCTGGTTCGCCTGGGCGAGGACCGACTCACCGGCCTGCGAGAGAACCTGCTGACGGGCGAGGTCGGCGGTGGCCGAAGCGACGTCGACGTCCTGCACCGAGGAGAGAGCCGCGGCGGTGTTGGTCTGCTGCGTCTGGAGGTTCGACACCGCGGTCTGCATGCTGTTCATCGCGGCGCCGAAGCCGGCGCGGACGGTGGAGAGCGACTGGATGGCCGTGTCGATGGCGGTGATGGCCGCGCTCGCGCCGGTGGTGGTGGAGACCGTCTGGGCATTGATGCCGAGGCTGGTCGAGTCCGCACCGCCGAAGGAGATGCTCGTCTGGTTCTCCGCGCCGCTGGTGACCGAGTTGATGCCGGTCTGGAACGCGACGCTGGTGGACGCACCGTTGAGCAGGTTCTGACCGTTGTAGGTGGTGACCTTGGAGATGTTGTCGATGTCCTTCATCGCGGCCTGGAACTCTTGATCGAGGTTGGCCGAGTCGCTGGTGGACAGGGTGCCGTTGGCGCCTTCGACCGCGAGCTCGCGCATACGGGTCAGGACGTTCGAGATCTGCTCGGCGCCGCCGTCGGCGGTCTGCGCCATCGAGATGCCCTGGGTCGCGTTGGACTGCGCGACGCCGTACGACTGGACCTGCGCGTTGAGGCGCTTGGCGATGCCGAGGCCGGCCGCGTCGTCCGCCGCGCTGTTGATCTTGTAGCCGCTGGAGAGCTGGCTCATCGTCTTGTTGAGCGCGATCTCGGTCGTGGCAAAGTTGTTCTGAGCGGTCATCGAGGCGACGTTGGTCTGAATGAAGAGCGACATGGTGAGACTCCTTGGTTTCGAGAGGTAGCGAGGTCCGCGTCGGCTTTTGCCTCTGCGTTTCTCTCGCCGTTGTTGTTGATTGGAACGGACGGTTTGTTGGGAACTTGAGAAACTTGGTGAGGAACGAGAGAGAGCGAGAGTTCTTGGTGAGAAGGTCGGTACGTCGACGCTCAGGACTCGCCCGAATCCGGCGCAGCGATGCGCATGGCGGAGACGTTGAGAGCGTCGAAGACGTGCTGCAGCTCGGTGGCCGTCGGCAGGCTGGCGCTGCTCATCGCCATCGACAGGCCGTTGACGCTGTCGACGGTCGGCGCCGTCGCGTTGACGTTGCTTGCGGGAGACGTGCCAGCCTGGCCCGAGAGGGAGCGCAGGGCGGAGGCGTAGCTGGTCTCGGAGGCGGTGTAGTAACCCTCCTGCTTCAGAGCGTGGGCGAAGCTGTCCACGTTGCCGGTGCCCGCCGCGTCGAGCGCGCCGGAGAACCGCTTCTGCAGGACCTTGACGTAATCTTCCGCCCCCTCGTCGAGCGAGGAGTAGGCGCGGAAGCCCTGCTTGATCTTCACGTCCTGGCCGCCCAGGACCTCGTGCGTCATGTAATCGGCGGTGTCACCGGAGGCGCTGTGCCCCTTGATGCCACCGAAGTTGTAATTGTACATCGACCCGCCGCGGCCGGTCTCGAGCGAGGCCTGCGCGGTGAGGGTGTCGAGCGTGGCGGCAGACGCCGTCTTGCCCGTCACCTTGGTGTACGCGCGGCCAATGGCGCCGCGAAGATCCGCTTGCGAAACCGGGGTGCGGTGGGCCTCGACGTGACGGACGGAGATGCCCGTCGTCGCGCTGATGCCTGCCGTACTTCCGATTCCCATCTTGACTCAGGGACTTTGCAATCGACGGTCCATCGTGACCGGGCGATGGCAGGCCGTCGCAGCGTCAGCCGGCTGGCGTTTCCTCCTTGGAAGCGGGGGGAAGCGTCAAGGGAGCGGCGGGCGCCTGCGACGAGCGACGGGTTTCCGCCAGCTCGCTGCCGACGACGACCACGTCCTCGAGCAGCTCGAGCAAGATGCCTTCGAGCTCGCGATTTCCCAGCCGGCCTATCTGCTCGCTGAGCCGCGGCGGCGCGTAGTTTCCGCCCGAGCGCGCGCGGTAGCGCACCTCGATGCGCGCCTGGAGCACCGGCAATCGCTCGATGTCGCGCGCCAAGGCAGTCGCGCTCGCCCGGGGGTCGTTGAGCGTGGTCAGGAGAGACTGCAGCACGTCGATGCGCTCGACGTCGGCCTCCGAGACCACCAGCTCCGACACCTTCGGCGGAGGCTTGCTCTCACGCGGCGGGGGGGCGCTGGGCGCGAGGCTGCTGCGTCTCACTCGTCACTCGACACGGTAGAAGCCTTCTGGTCGGCCTCGCGGAACGTATCGATGGCCCGCTGGAACGCGTCGAAGTTGCGGCTGGCGTTGACCATGTCGCTCATCGCGCCGATGACCGAGGTGTTCGACTCCTCGACCGCGCCGACCTCGAGCGCTCCCTTCGACGGGGTGGCCGCGCCGGTCGCCGCGCTGGCCGCGAGGATGCTGCCGCCTTCGGGGGTCATCGCGCTGGGGTTGGCGAACTGGACGATCTTCATGCGCCCGATCTGGGCGCCGGCCTGGAACACCTCGCCCGACGGCGAGATGGAGACGGCGCCGCCCTTGGGGTCGCTCTTGATCGGCTTTCCGTTCTCGCCGACGATCGGCGCGTGCGACTTGGTCGTCAACGTGCCGTCGGTGCTGGTCGTCAAGGAGCCGGCGCGGGTGAATCGGTCACCGCGCGGCGTGGAGACGGTGAGGTACGAGCTGTCCGGGAGCGCCACGTCGAGCGGGTTGCCGGTCGAGCGGAGGGTGCCGCGGGTGGTATCGAGCGCCGAGGTGACCGTCAACGCGCCGCCGCCGCCGGTGCCGTTGGGCCCCGCCGAGGCCTGGGCGAGCATCTCGCGGAAGACCGGGCGGACCCGCTGGTAGCCGTCGGTGTTGGCGTTGGCGATGTTGACCGCGGTGGTGTCGAGCTGCGTCGTCTGCGCAACGGCACCGCTGAGCGCGACGTAGATCCCCCCGGACATGTCAGCTCCTCCCGATGGCCGCGCGCAGGCGGTGCATCGCCTCGGTGTGCAGCTGGGAGATGCGCGACTCGGTGACGCCGAGGATGGCGCCGATCTCCTTGAGCGTGCACTCCTCCTGGTAGTAGAGCGCGAGGATCTGGCGGAGCCGCTCGGGCAGCTCGTCGATCGCGTCAGCCACGGCGGCGGCCATCTGGCGCTTGCTCGCGGTGTCGTCGGCCGCCTCGGACTTGTCGTCGACGTCGAGGTTCTCGGTGTCGATCAGCTCGAGGCGCGCCATGCCGCCGGCGGCGATCTTGTCGAGGAGCGCGCGGTACGCGTCGACCTCGAGCCCCATGTGCTGGGCGATCTCGTCCTCCTCCGGCGGGCGCGTGTGCTGCCCGGTGAGGGTGCGGATCGACTCGGCCACCTGACGCGAGGCGCGACGGATCTCGCGCGTACCCGGCTCGAGGGAGCGGAGGTAGTCGAGCATGGCGCCGCGCACGCGGTAGGACGCGTAGGCCTCGAACTCGTTCGGCGGCATGTTCGGATCGGCGCGGCGGAAGGCCTCCATCAGGCCGACCCACCCGTAACCGATCAGATCGGACACGGTGATGTGACGCGGCACCCGGCGCGCGCAGCGCAT
>JAMFST010001134.1 GCA_026225435.1 Labilithrix luteola | reverse complement strand
GCGCAACGCCGCCCTCGACGTCGACGACGTGGAGAGCTCGTGGTTCGTGAGCCCGCCGTCGCCCCGCGCCGGGTTCACCGTCGTCTTTCTCCTCGGCGCGAGCACCGCTGCGCTCCACCGCATCCCCTTCTTCCGCGATCTCGAGACGGGCAAGATCGTCTCGCTCGCCTACTGCGCGATCGACATCCTGCTGCGCTGCGCCTCCGCCGACTCGGGCGGCACCACCTCGTCGCTGTACTTCTCTCCACGCGAGGACATCGAGGACCTGCTGCGCGACGCGGGCGAATCGGTGATGCTGACGGCGCTGGGGAACGGCGGAGCGCAGGGCGGCCGCGAGTGGAACCTCTTCGAGCGGATCAACCGCATCGCCGCCGTTCGCTACGAGAAGAACGAGGGGACGGGGCGGATGGTCTTCTCCAAGCGGCTGCACGACTTCTCGTCGTACGTGCCCTTCGAGCGCGCCGTGCCGCTGTCCGACTCGGTCTGGTCGCGCAAGATGCTGGAGATCTGCACCGACGACGTGGCCGTGGGGGCGAACGACACCGAGCTGCTCGGTCTCGTCGACACGTCGCTCACCGCGCTCGAGTTCTGGGTGGAGTTCGTCAGCACCACCACCTGGCGCTTTCGCTACGGGACGGACGACGTGCTCATGGAGGTGGTGCGCGGCATCCCGCGCGTGCCACGCCCGACGGTCGACCGCGCCAGCTTCGAGGAGACGGCGCAGCGAGTCTTCGCCGATCTCGAGGTCAACGTCGAGCTGCTGTGGGAGACCCTGCAGATCGCCCGCGAGCATGGGCACGCGACCACCCTGGTGGTGACGCCCGACGCCGCCAGTGAGGCGCGTCGCCTGCGCCAGCAAGCCACGCCCATCGCCGCCACGGTGCTGAGCGAGACGCAGGTGCGCGCGGTGACCCGCATCGACGGCGCGGTGCTGCTCGACCACGACGGGTTGTGCCACGCGGTGGGCGTCATCCTCGACGGCAAGGCGACCGACCGCGGCTCCCCGGCGCGCGGCGCCCGCTTCAACTCGGCGCTTCGTTACGTGCTGGAGGAGGGGGCGCGCGCCTCGATCGCGGTGGTGCTCTCGGAGGACGGGAACGTCGATCTCCTGCCGCGGCTGCGCCCGCGGATCGGGGAGACGATGCTGCGCAAGATGAACCAGATGGTGCGCGATCACGTGAGCGGCGTCCCCTCGCAAGCCCTGCGGGTCAAGTGCGCGCGCCTCGTGCAACTGTACCCGGACCTCATCGAGGACGACGTGCGCGAGCGCGCCTTCCAGATCGCCTTCTCCACGCTCGAGGAGCTGGGCGACATCGTGGTGCCGTCGTTCGACCCGCACCTCACGGACGTCATCGAAGACGCCGCGCGGTAACCGGCGGTCGCCATGACGACCTGGGCGAGCGGGATCTGCGAGGCCGACGGCGTCGCCCTCCACTGGCGACGGACCGGGGGCGCCAGGCCTCCGGTGGTTCTCCTCCACGGACTGACCGGCAGCGGCGCTTGCTGGGCTCCCGTCGCGCGCGCTCTCGAGGGGGACTTCGACGTCGTCATGCCCGACGCACGCGGGCACGGTCGTTCGAGCAAACCGGAGCACGGGTACCGGTACGAAGATCTCGCGGACGACGTTCTGGCGCTCGTCAGTGGCCTGGAGCTGTCCTACCCGGTGCTCCTCGGCCACTCGATGGGCGGGATGACCGCTGCGATGACGGCCCTGCGGGCTCCCGACAGGATCCGCGGGCTCGTCCTGGTCGATCCCACGTTCCTGAGCCCCGAGCGGCAACGCGAGGTGCACGCGAGCGATGTCGCCGAGCAGCACCGGCGCGCTCTCGACCTGTCGGCCTCCGAGCTGGTCGAGCAGGCGCGCGCACGGCATCCGCAGCGGGCGTCGGAGATCCTCGAGCTGCAGGCCGAGGCGCGCTTGCAGACGTGCGCGGCCGCCTTCGACGTGCTCACGCCGCCCAACCCCGACTACCGCGCGGTCATGCGCGCGATCGACCTGCCGACGTTGCTGGTCATCGGCGACACGAACCCGGTGGTCACCGCGGAGATGGCCACCGAGCTAGGCCGTGCCAACCGGCGCCTGCGCGTCGAGTCGATCGAGCGCGCAGGACACGGGCTTCCGTTCGAGCAACCGGAGCGGCTGGGAGCTGTCGCGCGATCGTTCCTGCGCGAGATCTTTACGCCCGCGCAACACGCGGGCCCGACACGAACGGCAACATGAAAACGCGTTAGAAATCAGGTGGTCGGAACGTCCAAACGCCACACCGCGAAGTGGGACTTCCGAGGAGACCATCTCTCATGAAAACGTCAGTCATCAAGCATCCCCTCCTGGCCTGCGCGCCCGTCCTCGCGGCGCTGGCGCTCGGCTTCGCCTCTGCCGGTTGCTCCGGCACCACCGACTCGACGAGCGGAGCCGAATCGGCGAACGCCACCACCACGAAGGAGGAGGTCGTCGGCGAGGCCGGCGCGAACGACGCGCGCCACCAGGGGCATGGGCCGCACGGGCATCCCGGCGGGCCGGAGATGCTCGTGTTCGCCGCCTTGCACCAGGACATCGGGCTGTCGGCGACGCAGAAGACGACGGTGCAGTCGCTGCTCCCGTCGCGTGGCGGCGATGGTGGTGCTGGCCATGGTCCGGGGGACGATCCGTCGCGCCGCGCCGCGCTCGCTGCGGCCATCCGTGCGGGCAAGGTCGACGAGAGCCTGCTGCAACCGCCCGCCGGTGCGCACGCCGATCACGCGGCCCACGAAGCGGAGCTGGCCCAGAAGCTCACCACGTTGCACGACACGTTGACCAAGGACCAGCGCATCGCCCTGGTGACCGCGGTGACGGCGCACGTGTCCAAAGGTCCGGACGGCGGGCAGCACGGCCATGGCCCGTTCGGCCCCTGGCTCGACGACCTCGGCCTGACCCAGGCGCAGAAGGATTCCATCCGCGCGAAGCTCGATGCCGATCGACCGGACGCCTCCGACCGCGCTTCCTTCGAGGCGAAGCACGCCGAGCACGAGGCGGCGATGAAGGCGAAGCTGCAGACCTTCGTGAGCGACAGCTTCGACGCGACCGCCTTCGTCGCGCCGCCCGTCGAAGGCGCTGCCGGCAAGCCGCCGAGGCGTGGAGGCGAGCTCGCCGTGATCGTCTCCGTCCTCGATGCGGCACAGCGCGAGAAGCTGGCGGAGAAGATCGAACAGGGGCCGCCGCCCGGCCCGCCGCCGGCTCCGTGATGGCGGGGTAACAGCGTTACGCAGTCACCGCGGCACGGGCGCGCGCCGGGAGCCACGCGGCCACCAGGAGCGCGGCGAGCGGCGCCAGCTGCATGGCGATGCGATTGAGCAAGGTGCCTCCGGCGGCGAAGGCCATCACCCGATCGGGCGTGACGAGGAGCCCGCCGAGCACCACCACGGCGTC
>JAMFST010001133.1 GCA_026225435.1 Labilithrix luteola | reverse complement strand
GTTTAGTTTACATAATGCATCTTATGCGCGTTTCGTTGGAGGGATTCTGCGGGGATTTGCGGGCCCGCACCGGCCCCTCACACCCTTCCCGTAATTTCCGCCCGCCCGTCAGCTGGCTATTTGGGCGAGATGATCTGCAGGCCGATCAGCGTGCCGGCGTTGCTCATCACGTAGGCGCGGTCGCCGTAGGCCACCGGGGTCTGGGCGAAGCCGCTGCCGAGATCGAAGCCGTCGATCGCGCGACCGTTGCGCGGTGACAGGAGGAACAGCCCGTAGCGCGTGGTGCCGACCAGGAGCGCGCCGGCGATCTGCACCGGTGCGGTGATGCCGCCCTCGGGCACCGGACGACGCCAGAGCGCGCGACCCGTGGTCGGATCGAGCGCCCACAGACCGCTGACCGCGCTCGATGCCAGGAGCGCGCGCTGCGCCGGGACCTCGGGGCCGCCGCGATCGGGACCGTTCGGGTTCGGCAGATGCGCCGGCTCGTACCACATGACCAGATCGGTCACGCCGATGGCCTTGTCGTTGCCCCACAGGCGCGTGCCGCTCTGCGCGTCGAGCGCGTACACGCCACCGGCGTAGCCGGCGACGAACACCGTTCGCGTCGGCACGTTGACCGGCGCCGAGCCGTTGGCGCTGGACGCTCCGGCCGGCAGCGGCGCGATGGTGTCGATGACCGGCGTGGTGTCCACGTCGAGGTAGCGCGGCGCATCGCCGGTCGACTCCTCGGCCTCGGCGGACAGGTCCACCGGCGTCCAGCGCTCCTGGCCATCGAGCGCGCCGTACGACGCCACGTGACCGTCGGAGAAGGCGAAGAACACCGAGTCGCCGTCGACCGCAGGGCCGGCATAGCCCGAGACTTCCATGCCCAGCGCCGGGGTCCGCTTGACCACCCAGCGCTGCTTGCCGGTGGTGCGATCGAGCGCGTAGAGCTGGTCGGCGCCATTGGCGACGTAGACGATGTCGCCGCGCAGGACCGGCTTGCGCGAGACCTCCGCGCCGGTGGTGAAGCGCCACAGGAGCGCGCCGTCGAGCGCTCGCACCGCGTAGACCGCGCCGTCGTGCGAGCCGAAGAAGACGACGTCGTGCGCCTCGTCGTAGAGCGGCTCGCACTGCACGACGCCGAGCGTCTCGAAGCGCCAGATGGAGCTGCCGTCGCCGGTGCGCAGCGCATAGAAACCGTGGTCGGCGCTCCCCATGAAGAGCCGGCCGTTCTTGTGGTCGATGGCGCCCCGCCCGCGCTCGTAGTCCTCGCCGAAGGTCTGCGAGTTGGCGGTGAGCTGCCGGTGGACGAAGACCTCCATCGCGCCGGTGGGCCGGTGGTACCAGAGCGGCACCTCGGGGTTCACGTGGTCGCCGGACGCGTCCGCCGTGGCACACGCGATGGGCGCAGCTGCCGCGATCAGCGCGAGAGCCGCGCCGAGGCGAGACGTGATCATTTCTTGTCGCCGCCCTGGGGCTGACGCTGCTTCAGCTGCTCCATGAGCTTGCGCATCTGCTCCTGCTGCTCCGGTGAGCCGCCCGACATGCCAGCGATGCCCGCCGGAAGTCCGCCAGCGCCACCGCCCATACCGCCCATGTTGAAGGCGGGCGCCTTCGGCGGCACCGCCGTCGGATCCAGCTGGCGGAGGCGGTCGTCGGCGACCTCCTCGAGGTACGGGAACGGCGAGCTCTCGCCCGGCTTGGCCATCCGCTCGTGGAGCGCCTTGAGCTGCTCGATGGCGTGCTCCTTGTCGCCCTTGGCCTGGAGGACGCGCGCCTGGTCGTACATGCCGAGCTCGTGGAAGCCGAGCACGTCGACGGTGTTCTCCAGCTCCTTGTACGCGGCCAGCGCCTTGTCCTGCGCCGCGGCAGCCTGCTCCGGCTTGAGGACGCCGGACAGCTCGTAGGCCATGCCCAGCCCCTCGAGCGCGCGGCCGCGAACCTCGGCGTCTGCCTTGGCCAGCGCCGAGCCCTTCACATCGGTGAACGCGGAGATGGCGCCGTCGGCGTCGTGCTTGTCGAGGAGCAAGGCACCTTCGCCGAGCCGCGAGAGGATCGCCGCGCCGGTGCCGGAGTACTTCGCCTCGACCTCGCGGTACTTGGCGAGCGCGCTGTCGGTGCGCGCGTCGATGGTCTTGAAGATCGGGCGCGGGTCCTTGGGAGCGTCGGGCTCGTCCTCCTTGTCGGGATCGCCGATGCGGCCGTGCTCGTCGCCGACGGCGGCGGAGAGCGCGGCCGAGGCCGACTCCTCACGCTTGTTCTGGTACGAGATCCAGCCGAGACCGCCGGCCAGCGCCACGACCAGGCCGAGCGCGCCGAACTGCACGACGCGCGCGTTGTCGGTGACCCACTTGCGCAGCGCGACGGTGCGATCGAGCACCGGGTCGAGATCGGTCGTCTGCGGATCGCGCGGCTTGGGGACCGCACGGGTGCCGATCTTCCCGAGGCGCTTGGATGCGGCGGTCTCGGCTGGATCTCGTACCAGAACAAGCGAGAGGAGTCGGCCTCGGCCGCGCTCTCCGCCGCCGTCGGCGACGAGCACGGCCGCATCGGCGATCCCGACAAGGAGGACGAGCCCGACGCTCCCAAGG
>JAMFST010001132.1 GCA_026225435.1 Labilithrix luteola | reverse complement strand
GGGTCCGACCCGACCTACGAGGCGAGCTACGGGCTCTCGGGCGGGAACCTCTCGGTGACCTTCGGGAGCACCGACGTCATCTTCGCGCCCATCCCGGCCAGCTCGTCGTCGTCGACCACGCCCGGGCTGTCGAGCGGCAGCGAGGTCACCCTCGGCTGCTTCAGCACCAACGGCGACTTCACCGCGCAGGCGCTCGAGCCGGTCGGGAGCTGACGCCGCGCCGGCGCGGGCGGCGGCGGCGCAGAAGAGAGATGGCCGCGGCGCCGATCACCATCGCGCAGCCGCCGGCGTCCTCGGGGGCGTCGGCCGCGCTCGTGGAGCAGAAGCCTCCGCCCGCCTTTCCTCCGGCGCCGGCGTAGCTGGTCCAGAAGTCGCTGACCGCTTGCGGCCACTGGCAGGTGCAGACCGACGTGTCGCTGCTGCTGACTCCCGTGAAGGTGGAGAGCGCGCCCACGTTGCCGTAGGCGTCCGTGGCGGCGATGGCGACGGCGTACTCGGTGTCGTCGGTCAGTCCGCTGATGGTGGCGCTGGTGGCGGTGCCGCCGGCGGCATCGACGAACGGGTAGGCGCCCTTCTTCACCTCGCGCGGCTGCATGGAGAGCGCGGAGATGGTCGCCGTCGTGCTGATGGTCTCCGTGCCGCCGTCGCTCTCGGTGACCACGTCGCTGGTAGCGCTGGTCTGGCTGCTGGTGGAGCCGGCGGGGAAGGGGCTGGTGCAGGACACCCCGTTGGGCTCGTAGGGGACGCCTCCGTCGGAGCTCGCGTCGGCGAGCGGTGACGTCTCGATGGTCGCCTCGTTGTCGCAGGTGCCCGCATCTTGGCAGACGCTGGTGACCCCGGCGTCGGCCGCGGCGACCGGCAGGTAGTAGACGTTGTAGCCGACGATGTCGGTGTCGCTCACCGGGCTCCAGTCCGGCAGGAGGATCGTGTGGCCGATGCCGACGCTCACCGTCGACGGTGGCGCCGCGGCCGCGAGGTCGGCGCCGACCGTCGGGCTCACGTAGCCGCCCACCTCCGTCAGCGTCGCCGTGGTCCCGAAGACGAAGTAGACCGACAGCTGCAGCGGCGCGCTCGTCGGCTGCGTGTGGCACATCGAGTCGTCGCTGCTGGCGACCTCGGAGTAGGTGGTCTTCGTCGTCAGGTTGGCCTGCGCCAGGATCTGCCGCGCGCGGATCTTCACCTCGAGGCTCGAGCCGACCGCGAAGCCGATCGCTCCGGCGGCGATCGGCCAGCAGGTGCTGCCGGCCACGTTGGGCTCCACCGCGGCGCCGCCCGCGTTGCAGTCGGTGCCGGCGAAGGCATAGAGGAGGTAGCCCTTGGCGTCCGCCGCCGTCCCGGTGACGACCAGCGGGAACACCAGGCTCGCGTCCTCCTCGCAGTCCTCGAAGTTGATCCCCGCGGGGGTGAGCGACGAGTCGCGGGTGAAGTCGTCGCCGTTGGGCAGGACGTGGGTGATGCTCGCGCCGCTGGCGACCGCGATGGTCAGGCCGGTGGTGGTGCCGCCGTCGCTCGTCTGGGCGGCCGCGGGCCTCGTGACCAGAAGTGTCAGGATCGCGAGAACGGGAATAGAGACGCGGAGCGCAACGAGCCGGCGGTGCATGGCGGTGACGGCGCGCAGTGCACCGCCGGTGCCATGGGCCTCGTGCGCGGTTCTCCGCGTTTCACCGCCGGTGATCCCCCGCCGCGCGCCAACCTGGCGCACCGGTGGCGCGGGAGATCCGGCTCCGCTGCCAAACCGTCAGGGGCGCTTGGCGGGGCTCACGGTCAGCTTGGGATCGCGTTGCACCGCGTCGCCGAGCACGTCGTCGATCTTCTTCATCACCGCCGGGTCGAGCTTCACGCCGGCCGCCTTCACGTTGTCGCGCACCTGCTCGGGACGCGAGGCGCCCACGATGGCCGACGACACGTTCGGGTTCTGCAAGACCCAGGCGACCGCCAGCTGCGCCATCGACAGCCCCGCTTCTTCCGCGATCGGCTTGAGCTTCTGCACGCGCGTGAGCACCTCGTCGGTGAGGAGCCGCTTCATGAAGCTCCAGCCGGTCGGATCGGTCGCGCGGCTCCCCTCGGGCGGCGGCTGTCCGGGCAGGTACTTGCCGGTGAGCACGCCCTGCGCGATCGGCGACCAGACGATCTGCCCGATGCCGTGCTTCTCGCTGGTCGGCACGACCTCGTCCTCGATCACGCGCCAGAGCATCGAGTACTGCGGCTGGTTGCTGATGAACGGCACCCGCAGCTCACGCGCGAGCACGGCGGCGCGCTCGATCTGCTCGGCCGTCCATTCGGACACGCCGATGTACAGCGCCTTGCCCTGGCGAACCAGGTCGGCAAAGGCCGTCATCGTCTCCTCGAGCGGCGTCTCCACGTCGTAGCGGTGCGCCTGGTACAGGTCGACGTAGTCGGTCCGCAGCCGCTTCAGGCTCCCCTCGATCGATTCGAAGATGTGCTTGCGCGACAGCCCGCGATCGTTCTTCCCCGGACCGGTCGGCCAGTAGACCTTGGTGAAGATCTCGAGCCCGGCGCGCCGCTGCCCCGCGAGCGCCTCGCCGAGCACCTCTTCCGCGCGCGTGTTCGCGTAGGCGTCGGCGGTGTCGAAGGTGGTGATCCCTTCGTCCAGCGCCGCCTTCACGCAGGTCAGCGCCGCGTCTTTTTCGACCTGCGACCCGTGGGTGATCCAGTTGCCGTAGGAGATCTCGCTGACGACGAGCCCGCTCTGGCCGAGATGACGATGGTGCATGCCGCGGTTGTTCCGTGCGCACGGCCGGACGTCAACGGGGCAGCGTATGCGCGGGGGTCGGCGGGGTGCGCGCTTTAGACGATCTCGGCCTTCGCGCGGGTCTCCGCGTCGGCGAGCAGCTCGGCGTCGCGCGCGGCGGTCTCGACATCGACATCGACGCGTACCCTCGGCACGGGTGCAGCCGGCTGTTGACGCTCGAGCGCGAGGATCTGCTGGTCGAGGCGCGCCAGCGGGCCGCGTCGGTTCCCCTCGAGGCGAAGGACGACGCCCGCGATGAGAGCCGTCGCGGCGAAGACGGCGGCCACGACGACCGCGTGCATGAGGAGGCAGAAGGCCGCCCCCGCCGCGAAGGCGAGGAAGAAGGCGCCGGACGTCTTGCGCGCGACCCGTGCATCCTGCTCGGCACGCAGTCGCGTCGTCTCGCGGGTCGCCCGTAACGCCGCGAGCTGCGCGATCAGCTCCTCCGACCGCGGCGCGCGCAGGGCCGCGACCTCCGCCTCGAGCTCCGCATTGCGCGCGAGCGCAGCGGCCAGCTCGTCGCGGTAGCTGCGATCATCCACGCGCGGAGCGTAGCGAAGACGGGGCTCGGGGCAATGCGTTACCGCGTCCAGTCGCTCGACCTTGCTTCCACAGCCGCCAGCTATTATCTTTTCAGCATGTGGACGGTGCGCCTGGCAAGGTCCGCCGAGAAGGCGCTTTCGCGAGTGCCTCGAGACGTCGAAGAGAGGTTCAACGCGTGGGTGCTCATCGTCGAGACGAGCGGGCCGCAGGGCCTGCGCGCCATCAAGGGCTTCAACGACGAGAAGCTGATGGGGCAGCTGAAGCACCTGCGTTCGTCACG
>JAMFST010001131.1 GCA_026225435.1 Labilithrix luteola | reverse complement strand
GCCCGAACGGCCGGTCGTCGGCCTGCACGACGACGATGTTGCAGACGTCGCTATCCGCGGGAGGAGGAGGCAGGCCGAGCGTCTCGTGGAGATAGACGATCGGCAGCAGCTTGCCGCGCAGGCGGTGCACGGTAACGTCGTGCAGGCGCTCGATCCCCCTGTTCGCTTTCGGCCCTTCGAGGCGTACCAGCTCGAGGAGGCTCACCTGCGGGATGGCGAAGCGATGAGTCGCGGGCGATCGGCCATCGGGGCTCGCCGAGGAGCAGGTCACCACCAGCGCCGGGATGATCGCCAGGGTGAGCGGGATGCGGATCTTCAGCGTGGTGCCGTGCCCCGGGCGCGAGGCGATGTCGACAGTGCCCCCTATCTGCTCGATGTTCGTCTTCACCACGTCCATGCCGACGCCGCGCCCGGAGACGTTGGTGACCGTCTCGGCGGTGGAGAAGCCGGGGAGGAAGACGAGGTGGGCAATCTCGCGCTCGGTCATCCGTCTCGCGCGGTCTGCCGGCACGAGACCGCGCTCGACGGCGCGCGAGCGGATGCGCTCGAGATCGAGCCCGCCACCATCGTCGGAGACCTCGATGTTCACCTGGCCCCCCTCGTGGAAGGCGCGCAGGAGCACGGTCGCCGTCTCCCCTTTGCCCGCGGCGCGACGCTTGGCCGGCGTCTCCACGCCGTGGTCGACGGCGTTGCGCACGGCGTGGGTCATCGGGTCCTTGATGGCCTCGATGATGGTGCGATCGAGCTCGGTATCGATGCCGTGCAGCTCGAGATTCACCCGCTTGCCGCACGCCTGAGCGAGGTCCCGCACCACGCGCGGAAACTTGTTCCACACGTTGCCGATCGGCTGCATGCGCGTCTTCATGACGCCCTCTTGCAGCTCGCTGGTCAGCAGGTTGAGGCGCTGCGAAGCCTTCACCAGCCCGGGGTCCTTGGAGGCGGCGCCGAACTGGAGGATCTGGTTGCGCGCGAGCACCAGCTCGCCGACGAGGTTCATCACCCGGTCGAGCAGACCGACGTCGACCCGGATCGAAGCATCCGAGACGGCGAGCGCGCGGACCGCTCCCATCGGTTCGGCCAGAAGCTCCGCGAGCGGCTCGGGAGACGGTTCGAGAGAGGGCGCCGGCACCACGTCAGCCGGCTCATCGAAGAGCATCACCGCCACCGGCGCAGGCGCACCTGGCTTGGCCGCGGCCGTCGCTCCACCGAGCCGCGAGAGCTCGGCGATGATCGGCGCGTAGTCCTCGTCCAGCTCGCCGCCCGCCGTCTCGATCGACGCGAGGATCCGGCGGACCCCGTCCACCATGGCGAGCAGCGCGGTGGTGATCTCGATGCTCATGGCGAGCACGCCGTCGCGGAGGCGAGCGAGCAACGTCTCCCCCACGTGGGTGAGCGCCTCGAGCTTGCCGAAGCCGAAGAAGCCGGCGTTCCCCTTGATGGTGTGCACGCCGCGGAAGATCCCCGCGAGCAGCTGGTGATCACCGGGGCTGCGCTCGAGCGCGACGAGATCGCTATCGAGCTTGTTCAGGTTCTCGCTGCACTCGAGCAAGAACTCGCGAAGCAGGTCGGCATCGTCGAGCGACATGGGAGAGGAACCTCGATCGCCGTCTGCGTGACCGGATGTCAGCGGACGGTCGCTGACACCGGAACTGCATCGAGCGTGCCGACGCTCGATGCGAGAATTTCCAGGGGTTCGCGCGCGCGCCGCCCCTAGCTCTGACCCGCGCCGGCCGTCAACGCGCTGACGACCGTCACTTCCTTGACGAACGCCGACGGTGCGAGGAGATCGTCGTGGAGCGGGAGCCGGTGCAACGCATCCTGTCGCACCTCGGGATGCCGACCGGTCCCCCACCCTGGGTCGCAGCCTGGCACTCGCGCTCCTGGTGGAGCACGCGGCCTGGGCGCTCGAGACCGAGAACGATCCGCTGCCAGCGATGGCCGCGCGACGGTTCGCGCGGCATGGCGTGGATCTCCTGGCGAGCGGCGAGCGGCGAGGCGATGATGTTCCGCCAGAGATACGACGAGGTCGGATGGTTGGTGATCATGCCTCCTTCGACACAGCCGCACGCCCGGGTGCGACCGGAAAACGCAATCCGGCAGCTTCGAGGCGCGGCAGAACGTCGGACGCGAAGCGCGCGATGCCGTCGACGTAGTCGACCCAGATGAAAAGGACGCCGTCGATGCCAGCCGCGGAGAGCATCTTCAAGCGATCGGCGATCTGCTCGGCAGTGCCTACCAGGGGAAAGCCGCCAGCCCCCGCAGCGAAGCGGACCCGGAAGCCCTCGAGCACCGCGGGCGGCATCAGCCTGGTCAGCTCGCGTTGCTTGTCCATC
>JAMFST010001130.1 GCA_026225435.1 Labilithrix luteola | reverse complement strand
GATGCGCTCGTCGAAGTCCGGGTGCGGACCGCGCTCGTGCCAGGCGTCGGAAGGGGAGGCGCCGATGACCGGATGGGACCCGACCATGTTCACGCGGACCGGCCCGCTCTGGGCCATCGCTTCGTCGTCCCCGTCGCTGTCGTCGGGGCCGTCGTCGGCCGGGTGGCGCGCGCCACGAGCCGCGGCGACGAGGTCACGGTGGCTGCGACGACCGGGCTCGGTGAGCTCGCTGGCCTCCTCGGGGAGGTTGTACTTGCGGTAGCGAAGCGTCTCGGCGTCCTTCGAGCTGGGGACCGAGCTGAGGCCGTCCCCCTCGAACTGCGCGACGATGACCGTGATGTTGTCGTGACCGCCGGCCTGGTTGGCCCGCTCGGTCATCGCCTTGCAGATCTCGAGCGGCTCGCTGGAGCTCTTGAGGATCTCGCGGATGTCGTCGAAGCGGACCATGCCCGACAGGCCGTCGGAGCAAAGGAGGAGAATGTCCCCCAGCTGCAGCTCCACGAACGTCAGGTCGACGGCCACGGTGTCGCTGGTGCCGAGCGCCTGGAGGATGATGTTGTTGTGCTCGAAGGTCTCGGCTTCCTCTTCGGTGAGCTGGCCGGCCTCGATCAGCTGGTTCACCAGCGACTGATCGCGGGTGACCTGGACCAGCGTATCGCCGCGGAGGATGTAGCCGCGTGAGTCGCCGACCTGGGCGAGGAACAGGTGGTTGTCGACGAGGGCCGCGGCGGTGACCGTGGTGCCCATGCCGCGACGGCTGCGATCGACCTTCGCCTCCTGGAAGATGCGCAGGCCGGCCGATTCGACGGCGCGGACCAGGCGGCGGGCGATCTCGTCCCGGCTGGTGGAGCGGTTGTCGAGGCCGTCGGTCATCCGCTCGAGGAGGATGTCGACCGCGAGCTGGCTGGCGACCTCACCGGCCGCCGCGCCGCCCATGCCGTCGCAGACCGCGAAGATGGCGCCGTGCGGGCCGAGGACGGTCGCGCGGTTGCCTTCGGCGAGGCCGCGCTCACGCTTGGTGAGGTCGGCGACGAGGAAATTGTCCTCGTTGTGCTCGCGCACCTGCCCGACGTCCGTCCGAGCGAAGAGGCGGATCTTCACCTCCGTCGACGGGGTCGTGGCGACGGCCGTCGGAGCTGCCTCACCTGTGGAGGCAGCGGACGCCGATGAATTCGGCGCACCCGTGCTGACGGGCGGCGGCGATTCCGGTTGCGTCATCAGGACGCGGGCCTCGGGCTGGTCGGGATCTCCACGCGGAAGAGCTGATGTCCTACGCGGAAACAGTCGCCATGGCTCAGAGAAATCTCACCTTCGATCTGAACGAAGGTTCCATTCGACGATCCAAGGTCGGCGAGCGTGACGGTGGGACGACCGCCAGTGGCGGCGCCGACGGAGGCTCGGATGATGGCGTGGCGGCGGGACAAGAAGGGGTCCTCAGGAAACACGAAATCACCCGATTCGCGACCGAGCACCGTTTCGGGTTTGCGGACGTAGAAGACGTCTCGCGTGACCCCCTCGACCGTGCGCTGACAGAGACGAGCGTATCTGGGTGACGAGGGGGTGCCAAAAAGATGGGTGCCGCCGTCTCGCGCCTCGAGCGCGATGCCCAGCCCCGTCGTTTCGGCCGCGTCCTTCACGAGCTCGACTTTTAGCACCTGCTGCCCGATGAGGAATAGCTCGCCATCGCGCAAGGTAACCACGTGGGGCCCGACGGTGTCGCGCTCGGAGCCGTTGGGCAGCTTGCGGTAGACGCCGTTGAGGCTGCCGAGGTCGCGCAGATAGTAGCGGCCGTCGCGGCGGACGACGCGGGCGTGACGCGGAGAAAGATAAGGATCTTCCGGGAGCTGGACGTCTCCTTCCAGCCGCCCGATGTCCATTTGTTCCGTCAGCGGGTAGGCCGCGGCCGGGGTGCCATCGCGGGCGACGAGGACGAGGAAGCCCGAGCTCGCTTGCGCGCTGGCGGTGGTGGCGGCCATTCCACCGGCCCCCCCTCCGACCATGGGCGAGGCGTGGCCCCCCTGGACCTGGTCCGGCGGGGAGTTGACCGGGCGGGTCTCCGCCTCGGGGGGAAACTTCACATCGGCCACGCCGGCCACCGGCACGTCGCGGGTGGTCTGCGGGGCGTGGGAGATGCGGCCGAGGCTCGGGCTGCTGCCGGTGGCGCCAGGAACCTGCCCCGCGTCGCCCGGCATGACGGCGATGGCCGACTCCGAGGTCGACGCGAAGGGGACGGGGACGGGCGCCACGTCGGCCAGCGAGCCGCCGCAGAACTTGCAGAACTGCGCCGCCAGATCCGAGCCGCCATGGCAGCGCGGGCAGAAGCGGACCAGCTCCGGATCGACCGGCGACGGGGTGACCACGTGGACCGGGCTCCCGGCGATGACGGCGGGGGGCGCGGGCGACACGGGACTCGGCGACGTCGGTGTGGGCGCTGCGACGAGGGAGGCCACGGAGAGGATCGCCCCCTCGCTGATGTTCCCGAACGGCGGCGCGGGCGCTGCGGGCGCGGGGTTGGGGACCGAGACCGGGCCGGCGCTGCCGCTCTGGCGAGGCGGCATCACGCTGTCCGCCCGCGGGAGGCGCGAGCCGCAGGAGAGGCAGTAGGTGTGGTTCGGATCGTTCGAGGCGCCGCAGGTGCGGCAGGCGACCACTGCGGGGACTGTCGGGACCGTCGCCTGCGGCTCGACCCGCCGCGGGACGAACTGCTCCTGCACCATCGCGCTCGGGGCGATGTCGAGCATCGGCGCCACTGGCTTCGGTGCGGGACCGGCCTGCGCGCCTTGCTGCGGGGCGGGCTGGGTGGACGGTTGTGTACCCGGAGTCGCAGCAGCGGGCGCAGGTTGGCGCGCCGCGAGCCGTTGACCGCAGGTTTGACAGAAGACGAGGTGCGACGGATTCGCCGTCCCGCACGTGGCGCAGTTCAAGCTTCGAGAATGGGACTCCAATCCTCTCCTCGACGTCAAGCTGTGGTTGGGGGGATCAGCGTCAATGTCGGCGAAGTGCGTCGATCAGGGCGGCGAGCTCAGAGCTCGCGACGGCCTTCCAGCATCACACTGAAGCCGACGAAGTGCGCCAGGCCGCTGTCGTGCGCGCTCTCGCTCGAGTCGACGAAGCTCTTGAAGTACGACGCGTGGTAGCCGACCTCGATGCCGATGACGGCGTTGCGGGCGATCTGCACCTCGAGCCCGAGCGAGGCGCCGATGTCCGGTCCGTAAGTATCGATCCCCCAGCTGGGCCCGTTGGTGGCCACGCCGCCGCCG
>JAMFST010000135.1 GCA_026225435.1 Labilithrix luteola | reverse complement strand
CGCAGCTCCGGCGCGCGCGTCGACGGACTCGGTCTCGACGTGCCGGTCGAGCATCTTCCCGAGATCGTTGATGGCGTCGAGCACGTGCTTCACGTGCTCCTCCTGCATCGCGGTCATCGGCCCGGCGATGTGATCGCGCAGGTTGCAGGCGAAGCCGAGCGCGATCCCCAGGAGCACCTTGGCGTCGTGCGAGAAGGCGTGCCGCGCGCGCCCGAGCGCCTCCACCCGATCGCCCAGCCCCGACAGCTCGCGCAACGAGGTGATCAGCCGCTGCCGCTCGATCTCCTGCCCGAGGCGCGCGAGCAGCGCCGCCTCGTCTCCCGCGGCGATGGCGATCCCGCCGAACGGCGCCACCCGCGCCAGCGACACCCCGGGCGGCGCGGTGACCAGCACGGGGAACGCGCGCGTCCCGAGGTCCTCGATCTCCCGCCGCGCCGCGGTGAGGATCGCCCAGCGCTCCGGCTCCTGCCCCACGTCGAAGATGGCCGCATCGGGCGGCGCGCCCCGCACGACGGTGAGCACGTCCGCCTCGGTGCACACGCGCGCCGTCGCGCCCGCCGCCGTCAGCGCTTCCTCGTGGAGAGTGCGCGCCCGGTCGTCGGCGGCGAAGACCACCACCATCGCTCCTGCGAGCGCTCCTGCGTGGACCGTGCTCACGTCGCTCCCGGCGCGAAGCCCTTGCGCGCGAACTTGTCCCACCCCTGCTTGCCCTTCAGGTAGTCCCACAGCCCCTTCAGCTGCCAGGCGACGAGGTACTGCCGGTAGCCGATGTTGGAGAGCACGCCAGCGAAGAGGAGCACGAGCACGTCGCGCAGCCGCGCGTACTTGAAGAGCGCCAGCCCCTCGATGTCGTCCCCCGCCCCGCGCTGGGTGTACACACAGAGCAGGACCGACAGGGTGCTGAGCACCAGGTTGATGGCCATCGCCAGCCCGAGATACACGAAGAGCGCGCGCGGCGAGAGGAGCCCGAGCGCGATCGTCACGATCAACACCAGATACCCGGCGCATTCGACCACCGGCGCCGACGCCTCGAAGATCAGCTGGTAGGGGAGCGAGAACATCCCGATCTGCTTGAAGCGCGGGTTGAACATCATCGCCCGGTGGTAGACGAGCACCTCGAGCAGGCCGCGGTACCAGCGCGAGCGCTGCTTGCCGATGTCCGTATAATTCTCCGGAGCCTCGGTCCACGCGGTGGCAAACGGCAGGATCATGATCCGCCCGGGGAGCTTCTTGTCGAGGAGGTAGCGGTGCAGGCGCACCACGATCTCCATGTCCTCGCAGACGGTGTGCACGCCCGCGCCGCAGTATTCGATCCCCACCTTGGAGCGCATCTTCTTGGTGAGAAAGCCGCCGATGGCGAGCACCGTGTCGCGCTTCATCAGGGCGAACACACCCGAGAGCACGAGCAACGAGCGGAAGGCGGCGAAGGCCATGCGCCCCTGGGCGAACGAGCGCATGTACTCGACGATCTGGAATCGTCCGATCCAGGTCTTCGGCAGGCGCATCTCGACCACCTTGCCGTCCTCGACCAGCGAGCCGTTGGAGATGCCCACCTGGATTCCGACGGCGACGATCCCTTCGCGGTCGTCGACGATCGGCCGCGCCGCCAGCAAGAGCGCGTCGGGCGTGAGCAAGCTGTCGGCGTCCATGCTGGTGACGTACTCGCCTTGCGCCACGTTGATGCAGGCGTTGAGCGCGTCGGCCTTGCCGCCGTTCTCCTTGTCGATGAGCACGAGGCGGGTGAGCCCCGGCGGCAGCTTGCCGCGCACCTCGTAGAAGCCGCGAATCTTGGCGCAGGCGAGCTGCTCGTCGTAGTCGATCTCGGTGCGCACGAAGTGGAAGGCGCGCAGCAGCACCTCGACGGTGCGGTCCTTCGAACCGTCATTGCAGATGACCACCTCGAACGACGGATAGCGCAGGCGCAGCAGCGACTTCACGCTCTCGCAAATCGTGACTTCTTCGTTGTAGGCCGGTACGAGCAGGGTGATATGCGGCAGAAAGCGCCCCTGCTCGCGGCCCATCGCCGGGTGCACGTGCTCGCGCGCGAGATCGCTGCCGATGAAGGCGCGGCTGACGAGCACGAAGGTGAAGTTGATGACGAAGAAGAGCAGCACGTAGCCCACGACGATGACGTCGAGCGCGGACAGGGCGAGGCTGACGACGTGCATGATCGGAGTCGGGACCGGACCGCCAAGTGTAGAGTAGCGCGGGAAAACCCGGCAAGATGGCGACAACTCCCGACACGCCGGGTGGTCGGGCTTGTACTGACGGTTACGGCTCTTTCTCGCCCGACCTTCGCGGAATCGAAGGTGCGATGTCCGGTCAGCGACTACATGCCCGCCGCCACGACCCATGACGAGCGCATCGCCGAGGGGCAGCGGCTGACGTTCGCCAACCGCTGGCCCGACGCGCGCGCCGTGTACCTCACGTTGCTCTCGAGCTCGCGCCAGGACAGTGAAGCGCTCTACGGCCTCGCCCGGATCGACGCCTGGGAAGGCTGCTGGCGGCTCTCCGAGCGCGAGTACCGCAGCGCGCTCGGTGCGCATCCGGAGGACGACGACGTGCGCGCCGGGTTCGCCGATCTGCTGGTGTGGCAAGGGCGGAGCGACGAGGCGGAGGCGCTCCTGCGCGAAGGGCTGGCGCGGCGCCCGAAGTCGCCTCCGCTGCTCGCGCGCAAGGCGCAGATCCTCTACCGCCAGGGGGACGCGACGCAGGCCGCGCGCCTGGCCGACGAGGCCGCGGCCTACGCGCCGGACGATCCGGATCTGCGCGACATGCGCAACGCCATGACCCTGGGCGAAGGGCGGATCACCGTCCGCTACGACCGCTACCCCGGCGGCTACCAGGATATCGAGTGGTGGACCGCGCAGGCGATGCAGCGGATCGGGCGCTTCGAGATCTCCGCCGGCGCGCAGATCCTGCACCGACCGGGCCTCCCCGATGTGGCCGCGCAGACCGACGGGCGTTACCCGGTGAGCGTCGCGTACCACCCGTCGACCGCGACGCTGATCGGCCTCGAGGTGACGCCTGGTGGACCGGCGACGACCATCCCGGACATCGCGGTCCGCGCCTTCGGCGTCGCGCCGATCACGCCGTTTCTCGGCAGCTTCCTCTCCGCCGCCTTCTGGCACTACGACAGCGGGCAGACGGTGGAGACGCTGGCGCCTTCGATTGGCTTCCAGGTGCTGCCGCGCTTGCGGCTCGATGCGCGCGGCTGGCTCTCGCTCGTTCACCTGCCGTCGACCGCCACCAGCGACGCCAGCACCACGCCGGCGGCGGCGGTCGGAGGGCTCGTCGCCTGGAACGCCCGGCCGGATCTCGAGCTCGACGTCACCTACACCTACGGCGCCGAGCTCGACGCCAACCCGGCGCTGACCGCGCTCGACACCTACCGCTCGCACGTCGCCAGCGCCTACGCCGACTGGACCTTCCACGCCCGCCCGGTGTTCGGCTTGCGCCCGGTGGTGACCTTCGAGGATCGCTTCGGCGGCTCGGCCACCATCCAGATCGTCTCCTTCGAGCTCGGCGGTTACCTGCGCTGGTGAAGGGTAAAGTCTGGCGCGGGGCTGCCGTTCTCCTGCTCGATGAACCTCGAGAAGCAGGCGTTCCTCACGGCGGGCTTCGCGCGCCTGGGTGAGCTCTACGCCCGCATCGACCCGCAAGGGTGCCCGGAGGTGGCCGCCCGCCAGCAAGCGGTGTGCGACGCCTGCCTCGACGCCCTCGGCACCGCCTCGCGCGGCGAACCGTGCGGTTTCGACCGCGCCAGGGCGCTTCTCGGAGTGCTGCAGCACGCCTTCTAGGACGACCCCGATCGTCGCGTTTGCCGGGCGCGCCTGACCGGCCTACAAGGTGGCGCCATGGCCACCAACGCCGACCTTCTCCGCGTGGCGCGTGCGCGCCTCTACGGCAACTACAAGCCCGCCCCTTTCGTGCTCGCGCGCGGCAAGGGCTGCGAGGTGTGGGACGTGGAAGGGAGGCGCTTCCTCGACCTGGCCGGCGGCGTCGCGGTCTGCTCGGTGGGGCACTCGCACCCGGCGCTCGCGCGGGTCATCGGCGAGCAGGCGGCGACGCTCATGCACGTCTCCAACTACTTCTACAACGAGCCGAACGTGCTCCTGGCGGACGAGCTGTGCCGCCGCACCGGCCTCGATCGCGCCTTCTTCTGCAACTCCGGCACGGAGGCCAACGAGGCGGTCCTCAAGCTCGCCCGCTACCACTTCCACCGCCTGAACCAGCCGAAGCGCACCCGCATCCTCGCCTTCGACAACGCCTTCCACGGGCGGACCATGGGCGCGCTGTCGATGACCGGCACCCCCAAGTACCGCGAGGGCTTCGGTGACTACTTCGGCGGCGTGACCCACGTCCCTTACGGCGATCTCGCCGCGGTGGAGGCGGCGTTTTCCGGCAGCGGCGGCGACGAGATCGCCGCGGTCATCGCCGAGGCGATCCAGGGGGAAGGCGGCGTCCTCCCCGCGCCCGAGGGGTTCCTCAAGGGCCTGCGCGACCTCTGCGATCGCCACGGCGCGCTCCTCATCATGGACGAGATCCAGACCGGCATCGGTCGTCTCGGCTCGTTCCTCGCCTGCCAGCAGGCCGGCGTGCTCCCCGACGCGGTCACCCTGGCCAAGGGGCTCGGCGGCGGCTTCCCCATCGGCGCCATGCTCACGCGCGAGTCGCTCGCTGGCGACCTCCCGGGCGGCACCCACGGGTCGACGTTCGGCGGCAACGCGCTCGCCAGCGCCGCGGCGCTCGCCGTCCTCAAGATCGTCGACGACGAGAAGCTCACCGAAGGGGCGGAGACCAAGGGGCGCTTCCTCACCGAGGAGCTGCAGAAGCTCGCGCGCGACGTGCCCAAGGTCTGCGAGGGGCAGCGCGGCAAGGGGCTCCTCCAGGGGCTCGCCATGCACCCGGGCTTCGTCGCCCGCGACGTGCTCCCCAAGATCCAGGAGCTCGGCGTGCTGGTGATCGCCGCCGGC
The DNA here is from genome assembly GCA_026225435.1 of Labilithrix luteola. GTDB lineage: Bacteria > Myxococcota_A > Polyangia > Polyangiales > Polyangiaceae > JAMFST01. The sequence continues at coordinate 3,577 of JAMFST010000135.1, read as the reverse complement.
GATCGCGTGCTGCGCTTCGCGCCGCCGCTGGTGGTCACCGAGGCCGAGCTGCGCGAAGGCGTCGCCGCCGTGCGCCAGGTGGTCGAGCAGCTGGCGCAGGCCTGAGCGAGCGAAGCGCAGTCGTGACCGCCGCGGATCCCAGCGCCGTTTCCGAGGAGTCGCGCTGCCCGGCGTGCGGCAAGGCGGTCGACCCGCTGCGCGCCGGCGAGGTGGCCATCCTCACCGGTGGCTTCCGCTACTTCTGTGACCGCGCCTGCAAGGTCAAGTTCCTCGGCGCGCTGACGCAGGCGGCCCTCTACGAGGACGACAGCGTCACCGCGGAGCCGCCCAAGGTGGTCATGGCGGGGCCGGCCAGCGACGGCCTGGCCGAGGAAGAAGCCGCCGTGCAGGAGGCGATGCGCCGGGCGAGCCGCGACTCTCTGCTCCCGCCGGCGCCGCGGCCGAGCCTGTATCCGGCCGACGCCGACATGTTGCCGGCGAGCGTGCTGCGAGAGCCCGAGCCGCCGGAGCCGACCGAGCCGATGGTGCTCCCGCCGGTGCGTCTCTACGACGAGCTCGAGCGGGAGACCGATTCGCGCGAGCGAGACCGCGACGACGAGGAGCCGCTCGACGACGACGACGACGACGAGCCGCGCCGCGACACCGATCCGCCGTCGCCGGAGGAGCAGACCCTCGACGTGCCGACCGCGGCGCTGATCTTCGACGAGGACGAGTCGCGTCGCACCAGCCGTGCTCCGTCGGCGCCGCTGGCCGCCGCGGCGAAGTCGTCCACGTCGCGCGCGGTGGCGGCAGCGGGCGGCTCGGGGCGGATGCCGGTGCTCCTGCGCGTCCTCGGAATCGCCGCCGGGCTCGGGACGGTCCTGGCGACGCGCTTCGCTCCGTCCGGTGTCCCGCTCGATCTGGTGGTCGCGGGTCTGGCCACGCTGCTGGCGCTCGTCGTCGGCGCGTCGAGCGAAGGGCGCCTCCCCGGCGCGCGCGGATTTCGCGAAGCGATCCTCGTGCTCGCGCTGGCCGCGGCCGTCGTCGCCCAGCTCGACGAGTCGAACGACGTTCATCGCGCCGGCCTGGCCATCTCCGCCGGAATGCTCGCCGCCGCGCTCCTTGCCGGGGACCTCCTCTTCTCCGCGCGCCGGCAACGGACCGCTGCGTCGCGCCAGGCGATCGCCGCCGCGCTCGAGGTCCCGGTGCGGGTCGTGCGCAACGACCTCGTCGAGACCGTCGGCACCGACCGGGTGAAGCCGGGCGAGACGGTCATCCTCTCGGCCGGCGACGTCTGCCCGGTCGACGGCGCCGTCGGTGGCGGCGAGGCGACGATCATCCCCTGGGCGCTTCCGGCCGGCGCCTTCGGCGGCGCCATCGCTCCGGAGCCGGTCGAGAAGCGGGAAGGGGACGCGCTCGTCGCCGGCGCCAAGGTCATCTCCGGTTCGCTGCGCGTGACCACGGCCTGGACCAGCAACGACCGCGCCTTCCGCAAGCTCACCAGCGGCGCCGGCGCGATCGAGCAGCACGCCCCGATGGTCCGGCTCGCGGCGCAGATCCTCGAGCGCGGCTCGGTCGGCGTCGCGCTCTTCGTCGGCATCGGCGCCTATCTCACCCACGCCGGCGTCGCCGAGGCGCTCGGAGCGGCCGCCGCCGCCGGTGGGGCGATCGCCGCGCTGGCCATCGTCCGCGCCGTCGCCGACCTGCACACCGCCGGGCACCTGGCGTCGCTCGGGCGCGGCATCGTCTACAAGGACGCGCTGGCCTTCGAGCGCGCCGGCCGCGTGGACATCGCCGTCGTCTGCGCCCACGGGACGCTGCTCCTGGGCGATCCGGAGATCGTCGTCCTCGAGTCGCTCCACGAAGATCCGGCCGGGAACGGCGCGAACGCCGTCGACCCGCTGCGCATCCTGGCCCTCGCCGCCGGGGCTTACTCGGCGGTGGGAGAGTCGCTCGCCGCCTCGCTGCAACGCGGCGCGCGCGCCCGGGGGGAGCGGGCCGACGACGTCCGCAGCGCCATCGCCCATCCCGGCCTCGGGGTGAGCGCGCTCGCGGCCAGCGGCGAGAAGCTCCTGGTCGGATCGCGGGCCTTCCTCCTCCAGGAGAAGGTCAGCGTCGCCAAGGCGGACGCCCGGGTGAGCGAGCTGGAAGCCGAGGGGCGCAACGTGCTCCTGGTGGCGCTCGATCAGCGGCTCGTCGGTCTCGCCGCCCTGCAGGATGGCCTGCGCCCCGGAGCCCAGGGGGCCATCCGCCACCTCCACGACGCCCGCATCGAGCCGGTCCTGCTCACGGGCGACGCCCGCGAGACCTGCGAGACCGTCGCCCGGGCGCTCGACCTCGACCACATCCGTCCCGAGGTGCTCCCCGCCGACCGCGGGACCGAGGTCCGGGCGCTCGGCGAAGGTGGGCACATCGTCGCGGTCATCGGCCGACCGAAGGACGACGACGCCGCTCTCGGCGCCGCCGACGTGTCGATCGCGCTCGGAGCGGCGGGCTCGTCCCCCGGCGAGTGGACCGCCAGCCTCGCCTCCGAGGACGTCCGTGACGCGGCGCTCGCCCTCGCCCTGGCTCGCCGGGTCCACGAGCGTTCCCGGGTGGCGCTCATCGCCGGCCTGGTCCCGGCGGGGGCTGGCCTCCTCGCCATCGCCTTCGCCCTCGCCCCCCTGTGGGTCGCCGCCTTCGCCGCCTTCGCCGGGTCCGTCCTCGCCGAGCGTGTGGCCGCGGCGACCACTGTCCGCCCTCTTCCCGGGCAAAAGCCGCGAGGCTGACCGCCGACCCGTCGCTGACCCGGCGGTGACGACCGGGTGACGCGCCTCCCGACCGGCCTCCGTGGACCCTGGTGGCCGACCCTCGCGACTTGGCGGAGCACAGAAGGCTGACGCGTCCGGTCTGTGCTGATATCTTTCTCACTGACCACCCCAGCCCAGTCAGCTTGCGTTGTCGAGGGGGCGTTAGACCCGTTTGGCCGATCCCACTAATCAGTTGCAGCAGCAGGCGCTGTCGGGCGAGGAGATCGGTCCGGCCCAGCGGGTGGGCTCCATCATCAAGGGGAAGTGGACCCTCGAGTCGCTGCTGGGCGTCGGCGGCATGGCCGCGGTCTTCGCGGCCTCGCACAGGAACGGCCAGCGCGCGGCGCTGAAGATCCTCCACATCGACTTCGCTCGCGAGGAGACCATCTGCGAGCGCTTCCTCCGCGAGGCGTACGTCTCGAACAAGGTCGGTCACCCGGCGACCGTCCAGGTCCTCGACGACGACATGACCGAGCAGGAAGAGCCCTTCCTGATCATGGAGCTGCTCGAAGGGGGCACGGTCCGCGACCACTGGAAGAAGGCCGGTCGCACCATGCCCATCCCGGATGTTCTGTACATCTGCGATGCGGTGCTCGACTGCCTCGCGGCCTGCCACGCCATCGGCATCATCCACCGCGATCTCAAGCCGGCGAACATCATGCTCGGCGACTTCGGCGAGGTCTACATCCTCGACTGGGGCGTCGCCAAGCTGATCGGCGAGGACGACGGCGAGTTCGCCGACGTCGGCAGCGGCTCGGGCGAGCACGCGACCGCGGTCGGCACGACGATCGGCACCGCCGGCTACATGG
>JAMFST010001129.1 GCA_026225435.1 Labilithrix luteola | reverse complement strand
TGCGCTCGGAGATGGGGATGCCGTCGGGGCGGCTGGGGCGCTGCGAGGAGATGGGGGCACTGCGCGGGATCCCGCGCGAGGGGGTCGTGCTCGGGACCTGGGGAGGCGTCGGCCGGGAGACGCGCCCTCCCCCGCTCGGCGAAGAGGCGCGCACCTTGGTGGCGCTGCCGGGGAAGAAGGCGCGCGCGTCCTGCGTCTCGGCGAGCTTCGGATCGTCGATCGCCGGCAGGCCGCTCTCCGGCGAGTGGGTGCGCAGCGCGGCCACCGCCTGGGTGATCGAGTCGTGATCGAGCAGCGCGGGGAACGAGCGCGACGACGATCCGGCGCCTCGACGAGCGCGCGCAGCGGCCTGCACCAGCACCTCGCGCCCCTCCTCGAGCCGGCCGGACACGCGGATGATGCTGGCCATCTCCTCGGCGCCGATGGTGCGGTCCGCCGGGTTGCGCGACAGGCCGCGGGCGAGCGCCCGGCGCAAGGACGGGTCGAGATCGGCGCGGAGCACGTCGAGCGAGGGGATCTCCGGCTCGGCCATCACCCGCAGCAGCTCGACGTCCGGGAGCGAGCCGCGACGGAAGGCGCGCCGCTGGGCGAGCAGCTCCCAGACCACCAGCGAGGCGGCGTAGATGTCCGCCGCCGTGGTCACCGTCTCACCGCGCACCTGCTCGGGCGCGAGGTAGCCGAAGGTGCCGGCCACCAGCCCGAGCTGCGTATCGCCACCCATGCCGGCCACGCGGGCCACGCCGAAGTCGCCGAGCTTCACGTGCCCGTCCCAGGGGACGAAGACGTTCGACGGGTTCACGTCACGGTGGACCACCGGCGCGGGCGCCTCGGTCACCGGATCGGTCGCCGCGTGCGCCGCGGCCAGGGCGGTGAAGATGCGCCAGCCGACGAAGAGCGCGGCGCGGTCGTCGAGGTGCTGCGCGTTGCTCCCCAGCATGGTGGTGAGCCGGTCGAGCGACAGCCCGTCGACATACTCGAGCACCATGACCAGCTGCCCCTCGTCGGCGAAGAAGTCGAAGAGCTTGACGATGGCGGGGTGAGTCAGCCGGGCATAGGCGGTCGCCTCGCGGGCGAACATGCGCCCGAACGCCGGATCGTCGCGGTAGTTCGGGAGCAGCCGCTTGAGGACCACCGGGCGCTCGAAGCCGAACGGGCCATCGGCACGCGCCAGCAGGACCTCGCTCGTCTGGCCGGTCGCCAGACGGCGGATGACCTGGAAACCGCCGATCCTTTCGGAGACGTCGCTCGACACGGTGGCCTAGCTTTTCCTCGTCATGTCGATGCGCCTGGTCACGTGACCGTGGCCGGCGCGCGCCCGAGGTCCTGCTCGACGTCATCGAGCAGCTGGTTGGCGCGGTTCTCGTCGATGCCGAGGAGCTCGGCGAGCTCGTTGAGCGTCTCGTTCTCCTGGTCGGCGATGGCGTTGTCGGCGAAGGCGATGGCCGCGGCGAGGACGAAGGCCACCTCGGCGCGCGCGCCATCGTGCGAGAGCGACTCCCCCACGTCGTGCAAGCGAGCCTGTCGACCCTCGGCGGCGATGCGCTCCTCCGCGCCCCCGAGCAGCGCGTCGATGGTCACGCTGCGCAGCCCGTCGTCGGAGAGGTTGCGCAGCGCCCCCTTGAGCACCTCGCGCTCCTCTCCGCCGACGTCGCCATCGGCGGACATCATCAGGTACATGGCCTCGCAGAACGGGCCGTACTCGGCCTCCGCGCTGAGCAGGGCGAGCGCGTCCGGCCCCAGCCCGGGCTCGGCGGTCGCGATGGAGGGCCGCTGCCCGCGCACCCGGAGCTGGTCACGAAGACGGGCGAGGGTCGAGTTCGACAGCCAGATCATCGCCCCGGAGAGTACACGAGGGGGACATCGCAAAGCGACTAAGCGAAGGACGAGACCGTGACGACGTCAGCCGCCGCCGTCTGCCGCGTCGGTGGTGGCGGCGTCGGTCACCGGCGTGGCCGCCTCCGTGGCGCTGTCCGCGGTCACGGCGGAGTCGGCGACCGCCGCGTCATCGTCGTCGTCGCCCGTCGGCAGCGAAGCGGTCGGGACGCAGCACAGGCAGGTGTCCGCGAAGGGCGTCTCCTCGCGCGTGCAGGCCGCGACCGCGCCGCCGGAGGCGCAATGGCCACCGCGCTGCTTGCAGGAGTCCGACTCCGTCTCCGAGGTGGAGCCGCCGCAGGCGACGGCGGCACGGATCAACAGGAGCGCGAGCCCCACCGAGGCGATCCGGGACGCGGTCCGGAGACGATTGCCAGCCACGCTCATTCTTTGTCTTTCCTCGGGGGTGTCAGGTGCCGCTGCTCGTCGGGGTCAGTCGCGGAACAGCTCGTCGAGATCGCCCTTGGTGAGCTTCTTCGCTCCACCGGCATCTTCGCTCAGAACGGCACCGACGAGCTCGCGCTTCTTGCCGGCGAGCTCGAGGATCTTCTCCTCGATGGTCCCCTTTGCATAGAGGCTGTACTTGGTGACCACCCGGGTCTGCCCGATCCGGTGGGCGCGATCGGTCGCCTGGTCCTCGACCGCCGGGTTCCACCAGGGGTCGAAGTGGATGACAGTGTCGGCTGCGGTGAGATTCAGCCCCGCACCGCCTGCCTTGAGCGAGATGAGGAAGACCGGCGGGCCGTCGTCGCGCTGGAAGTTCTCCACCCGCGCTTGCCGGTCCTTGGTCGAGCCGTCGAGGTACTCGTAGCCGACCTTGTCCTCGTCGAGGGCGTGGCGGATGAGGGTGAGCATGGTGACGAACTGGCTGAAGACGAGCACGCGGTGCCCGCCCTCGATGGACGTGGAGATCAGCTCGCGCAGCGCCATCAGCTTGCCCGAGTCCTCGTCGCCGAACTCGCGCGGCAAGCCGAGGAGACGCGGATCGCAGGCCGCCTGACGCAGGCGCGTGAGCCCGGCCAGGATCTGCAGCTGCGAGCGCGCGAGCCCCTGCTTCTCGACCTCGCCCATGACCTGGGCGCGGACCTCCTTGAGGACGGCCTGGTAGAGCGACGCCTGCTCGCCAGTGAGCTCGCAGAACTGGTCGGTCTCGATCTTCTCCGGGAGGTCCTTGGCGACCTCGCTCTTGGTGCGGCGGAGGATGAACGGATGGATCGTCGCCCGGAGGCGCTCGGCCGCCTTGCGATCGCCGGCGTCGATGGGACGCGAGTAGCGCTCCTCGAACTTGTCGAGCGGCCCGAGCAGGCCGGGGCTGACGAAGTCGAAGATGCTCCAGATCTCCGACAGGCGGTTCTCGATCGGCGTGCCGGACAGGGCGAGCCTTCGATCGGCGCGCAGACGCTTGGCGGCGCGGGCGGTGGCGCTGAGCGGGTTCTTGATGTTCTGCGCCTCGTCGAGGATGGCGTAGCGCAGGTGCAGCTTGGCCAGCAGCTCCTCGTCGCGACGGAGCAGCGCGTAGCTGGTGATGACGATGTCGGCCGCCTCGAGCTCGTCGTGGCGATCCTTGCGGTCGTACCCGTGCCACAGCGCGAACTTCAGGCTGGGGGCGAACTTCTCGATCTCGCGCGTCCAGTTGGTGACCACGCTGGTCGGCGCGACGATGAGCGCCTTGAACTTCTTCGGCGGGACGGTGCCCGCCTCCGCCGCTGCGGCCGCCGCCTTCTCGTCGGCCGATTTCACCGACAGGAGCAGCGCGAGCGTCTGCACCGTCTTGCCGAGACCCATGTCGTCTGCGAGGACGCCGCCCGAGCCGATCTCGTGGAGGAACGAGAGCCAGTGGAAGCCCTGCTCCTGGTAGGGGCGAAGCGAAGCCTTGAGGTTGCGCGGCTTCTTCTGCCCCTTGATCTCGTCGACGTCGCGCAGCTTGGTGAAGAGGTCTTTGGCGTCGGTCGACACCGTGGCGCGGTTCACCTGGTCGAGCAGCTCCTGGAGGCGGCCGGCCTGCGAGAGCGGTAGCTTGCCCCCTACCCCGCCTCCGGTCGCCAGGATCTCGGCCTGACGCTGCAGCACGTCACGGACCTTCTGCGCATCGAGGCGGGCGAAGCTGCCGTCGGCGAGGCGCACGTAGCGGCGCCCCTCGGCGAGGCAGCGACCGAGCTCCTCCTGCGACACGGCGACGCCTTCACTCTCGAACGACAGGCGCAGCGACAGCCAGTCGACGCCGCTGCCGACGCGGGCGCTGGCGCCGAGCCGCTCGGTGCGCACCTGCACGTCGACGAGGTCGTCGGG
>JAMFST010000134.1 GCA_026225435.1 Labilithrix luteola | reverse complement strand
GCTCGCCGAGATGCGGGCCATCGCGGACAGCCCGGAGCCGCCCACGTTCGAGAACACGCTCGCGGCGATGGAGCGCTCGGAGCGCCTGCTCGAGCGGGTGAACCACGTGTTCTTCCCCATCACCTCCTCCAACACCAACGACACGCTGCAGGCGATCAAGACGCGGCTCGCGCCGAAGCTCGCCGAGCACGCGGACGCCATCCACCTCGACGCGAAGCTCTACGCCCGCGTGCACGCGGTGTACGAGGCGCGCGCGAGCCTCGGCTCGGCAGAGGATCGCTACCTGGCGGAGCGCACCGAGGAGGACTTCGTCCGCGCCGGCGCCAAGCTCTCCGAAGCGGACAAGGCGACGCTGCGCGACCTGAACAAGGAGGAGTCGACGCTCTCGACGGAGTTCAGCAAGCGATTGCTCGCGGCGACCGCGGCGGGCGCGCTGGTGACGGCGAGCGCGGAGGACCTCGAGGGGCTGAGCGAGGCGGAGCTGGCGGCGGCGAAGGAGGCGGCGAAGTCGCGCAAGCTCGATGGTCAGCTCGCGCTCACGCTGCAGAACACGACGCAGCAGCCGGCGCAGGTCTCGCTGAAGAAGCGCGCCACCCGCGAGAAGCTGTTCATCGCCTCGACGCAGCGCTCGGAGCACGACGACGCCAACGACTCGCGCAAGATCATCCAGCGGCTCGCGGCGCTGCGGGCGACGAAGGCCAAGCTGCTCGGGTACCCGAGCTGGGCGGCGTACAAGCTGGGCGACCAGATGGCCAAGACGCCGGAGCACGCCATCAAGCTGATGACCGACATGGTGCCGGCCGCGGTGCAGAAGGCGCACGTCGAGGCGGCGAGGATGCAGCAGCTGGCCGATCGCGAGGCGCACGACGCCGGCGCAGGCGCACAACAATTCAAGCTCGCGGCGTGGGACTGGCAGCACTACGCGGACAAGGTGAGGAAGGCCGACTACGCCTTCGACGACGCGCAGGTGAAGCCGTACCTCGAGCTCGATCGCGTGCTCAAGGACGGCGTCTTCTTCGCCGCCGGGAAGCTGTACGGGCTCACCTTCAAGGAGCGCCACGACATCCCCGTCTACCAGCCGGACGTGCGCGTCTTCGAGGTGTTCGACGAGAGCGGCAAGCCCGTCGCGCTCTTCTACGGGGACTACTTCAAGCGCGACAACAAGCAGGGCGGCGCGTGGATGACGGAGCTCGTCGGCCAGTCGACGCTGCTCGGTACGTTGCCCATCGTCACCAACACCTGCAACTTCACCAAGCCCGCCCCCGGGCAGCCGGCGCTGCTCTCCTTCAGCGACGTCATCACCATGTTCCACGAGTTCGGCCACGCGCTCCACGGCATGTCGTCGAAGGTGAAGTACCCCTCGCTCGCCGGTACCAACGTGCCGCGCGACTTCGTCGAGTTCCCCTCCCAGTTCAACGAGAACTGGGCCACCGAGGCCACCGTCCTGGCGAGCTACGCCAAGCACTGGCAGACCGGCGAGCCGATGCCCGCCGAGCTGCTCAAGAAGGTGCAGAAGGAGCGGCAGTTCAACCAGGGCTTCAACACCAGCGAGTACCTGGCCGCCGCTCTCCTCGACATGCGCTGGCACACGCTCCCGGCCGGCGCGCCCGACACCGACGTCGACGCCTTCGAGACGAAGGCGCTCGAGCACTTCAAGATCGCCAACCCGCTCGTCCCGCCGCGCTACCGCTCGACGTACTTCGCGCACATCTGGGGCAACGGCTACTCGGCCGGCTACTACGCCTACCTCTGGTCCGAGGTGCTCGACCACGACGCCTTCGCCTGGTTCACCGAGCACGGGGGCATGACCCGCGAGAACGGCAAGCGCTTCCAGGAGATGGTCCTCAGCCGCGGCCACACCGAGCCGCTCGACGCTATGTACAAGAAGTTCCGCGGCCACGACCCCAGCGTCGAACCGCTGCTCGAGTTCCGTGGGCTGAAGGGCGGAGCGGCGAAGACGAAGTGACGAGCTGACTCGTGGCGCTCGATCCGCTGGAAGCTGTTGCCGTGGAGAAGATCTTCGCGACCGACAGCGACTTCGCGCGGCGCATGCGCGAGCTCGCCAAGGATGCTCGCGTGATCGAGCGCAAGTTCACCGGCGTCGGGATCTACTCGACGATCCGCTTCAAGTCCGAGCTTCCACCGCGGACGGAGCTGATTGACTGGTGCTGGAGTTTCTCTCACCCCGCCATTCCCGATGGCGGTCAGGTGATCGTGTGGTGGGATGACGCCACGACGATCACTCTGGAGGGATTCACGTACACCTCACCGTGGCCCGAGGACCTCGACGTCGCTGGGTTCGCACCAGCGTGACACGGCAGTCGCGG
>JAMFST010001128.1 GCA_026225435.1 Labilithrix luteola | reverse complement strand
TGATCATCCAGCGCGTGCCGGTCCATTCCTGCAGCTTGCGCATCAGGGTTTGCGTCAGCCCCGGCGAGGCGCCCGGCGCCAGCGAGAATTCGATCGAGCCCTCGTCGAAGCGCACGAGGTGCACGTCACGCTCCAGCGCGCCCTTCAGCTGGATGTCGCGCTTTTCCGCACAAAGCGCGACGACGTCTTCAAAGCGCAGCAGTCGGACAGCCGGTGCTGCCGCGGGCGATGACGTCGCCATCGCAACGGCAGCCGACGGAGAGGGCTGCGAGGCGGTCATCACCTGGCGCGGCTCGGATTGCACCACGGCAAGCGCCGCGCGAGCGCTTCCGCCGCCCCCACCACCGCCCCGCGGCGCACCGCCGCTTGACGGCGCAGAAAGCGCACCCTGCCCGCTGCCCAGCCGCCGCAACACCTCGTCCGGCGGCGGCAGATCGGCGGCGTAGGCGAGGCGCACCAGAACCATGTCGGCGGCGGCAAGCGGGCGCGGCGAGTCCTTGACCTCGCCGAGCCCCTTCAGCAGTAGCTGCCAGGCCCGGGTCAGCACCGCCATGCTCAGCGTCTTCGCGAAAATTTTGCCGCGCACCCGCTCGTCCGGCGTCGCTGCGGGATCGTCGGCGGCTTCCGGCACCAGCTTCAGCCGGGTGACGAAGTGCACGAAGTCGGCGAGGTCGACCAGGATCTGGCCCGGCTCGCCACCGGCCTCGTGCAGATCCTTCAAGGTGCGCAGCGCCGCGGACATGTCGCCGCGCATGACCTCCTCAAACAGGTCGATGATGCGGGTACGGTCGGCGAGGCCCAGCATCATGCGCAGGCTCATCGCGTCGAGGGTACCGCCCGCCACCGCGCCGAGCGCGATCGCCTGGTCGAGCAGCGACAGCGCGTCACGCACCGAGCCTTCCGCAGCGCGCGCGATGACCGCCAGCGCCTCTTCCTCGACCGGCACGTTCTCCCGGGCGCAGATGCGGGCGAGATGGGCCACCATGACAGGCGCCTCGACGCGGCGCAGATCGAAGCGCTGGCACCGCGAGCGGACCGTCACCGGCACCTTGTCGATCTCGGTCGTCGCGAACAGGAATTTGACGTGGTCCGGCGGCTCCTCGAGCGTCTTCAGCAGGCCGTTGAACGCCTGTTTCGACAGCATGTGCACTTCGTCGATGATGTAGACCTTGGTCCGCGCCATCACCGGCCGGTAGCGCGCGCTTTCGATAATCTCGCGAACGTCGTCGATGCCGGTATGCGAGGCCGCATCCATCTCGATCACGTCGACATGGCGGGACTCGATGATCGCCTGGCAGTGGCTGCCGATCTCCGGCATGTGGATCGTCGGCTTGCCGACCGCGGCGCGGGTGTCGCCGAGCGGCAGCTCGTAGTTGAAGGCGCGGGCGAGAATGCGGGCGGTCGTCGTCTTGCCGACGCCGCGGACGCCGGTCAGCATGTAGGCCTGATGAATGCGGTCGAGATCGAAGGCGTTCGACAGCGTCTTGACCATGGCCTCCTGGCCGATCAGGTCCTCGAACGAGCTGGGACGATATTTGCGGGCCAGGACGAGATAAGGCGTGA
>JAMFST010001127.1 GCA_026225435.1 Labilithrix luteola | reverse complement strand
GGATGGTGAGCGCGCCCTTGCCCTCCATGTTGGCGGTCTTGGTCTCCATGCCGACCACGTGCGGCTGGTGGAGCTGCAGCTCGGCGGCATCCTCGATGGTGATGATCCGCTCCTCGGGAGGGATGGCGCCGGAGAGGACGTTGAGGAAGGTCGTCTTGCCGCTGCCGGTGCCGCCGGAGATGAGGATGTTCTTCTTGGCGATGACCGCGCGGGTGAGGAAGCGCGCCATCTGCTCGGAGATGGTCCCCATGCCGATAAGGTCCGCGAGCTGGAGGCGCTTCTTGGGGAACTTGCGGATGGTGATACAGGTGCCCTTGAGCGTGATCGGGCGGATGACGGCGTTGACGCGGGACCCGTCCTTCAAGCGCGCGTCGACCACCGGGGACGACTCGTCGATGCGGCGGCCGAGCGGGGTGACGATGCGCTCGATGACCGCGCGCACCCGCTCGTCGTCGGTGAACTGGGTGGTGGTGCGTTCGAGCTTGCCCGCGCGCTCGATGTAGATGGTCGTCGGGTTGACGACCATGATCTCGGTCACCGTCGGGTCGGCGAGGAGCGGCTCGAGCGGCCCGAGACCGAGCGCCTCCTCGGCGATCTCCCCGATGAAGGCGTCGCGGTTCAGGTGCGCCGGGATCTGCGCGTCGAACTCCTTCACCAGCCGCTTCAGCGCGGTGAGGACGCGCGGACGCATGGAGGGATCGTCGAGCTTCTTCCCCTCGATCTTCGCCAGGTCGAGGTTCTCGAGCAGCTTCTGGTGGATCAGGCGGCGGATGTCCCCCTGATCGTTGCGGTCCTTGCTCCCCAGCTCGAGGAGCTCGGCCGCGCCGAGGTTCTTCACCTTCGGCTCGTCGAGGGCGTGCACGGCGACCGACTGCGCGGCGGGGACACCCGCGAGGACCGGCATCCCTCCGACGAGGGCCACGGCCGCCGAGTGGCCGCTACGAGAGAGCGCCTGCGGTGCCAGCTGCGCGGCGGGCGCCGCCGACTGGCGCAGCGCCTGGAGATCCATCTTGCCGTTGAGCGTCGGCACCGCGGCACCGACCGGCGGGCTGGGCGCGCCGGAGCGACGCGCCGGCATCCGCGCCGGCGGCAAAGCGCTGGCCCCCTGAGGAAGCGAGGGGGCCGCCTGCCGTCCCGCGGCCGGCCCGACGCTGGCAACCGCTGCTCCCATCTGCCCGATGACGAGCTGGAACTGCCCGATGTAGACGCAGTCGCCGTAGCGCGCGTCCTTGCGCTCCTTGTGCAGGACGCCGTCGTTCAGCCCCGTGCCGTTGCTCGACAGATCCTCGACGGAGAAGAAGCCGGCGCCGAGGTCGAGGCGCGCGTGCACCCGCGAGACGAGGCTGTCCTCCAGGCGCACGTCGCAGTCCACGTGCCGGCCGACGAGCAGCGCGCCCGGCGCCGCGAAGTGCAGCGTCTGCAGCGGCTCGTTGGCGTAGAGGACCTGGATCGAGACGTTCATCGCGGAGGCGATCGGATGGTGCCACGCCCAGCGCGTGACGTCATTTCACGTACGAGGGGGGCTCGTGCGAGAACGTGTGGACCTCGTCGATATCCGAGCCACCGTTGAGCGAGCTGCCGAAATCGTCGTAGTGGCGCATCGCGGCGTCGACCATGTCGAACGAGCGCTTGGAGATCGCCTCGACGACGCTGGGGATGACGAAGACCGCCCCCTCGGTCTCCTGCACGCTGTTGCTATGGCTGGCGAAGAGGAGGCCGAGGATGGGGATCCAGTCGAGGCCG
>JAMFST010001126.1 GCA_026225435.1 Labilithrix luteola | reverse complement strand
GGCGAGGCCGGCATCGAGCTGCGACGAGCCGCGGCGGTGGACCCACCGCCGAGCGCCGACGGGATGTCCGACTCCCTCGCCGGCCGCGCGGCGGCTCCCGCGGGGAGCGTGCGCTCGTCACCGACGCCGGGGACATTGCCGAGCGTGTTGGCCGCTTGCCGCGCGCGCAAGGCGGCTCCCGGAGGCGTGGTGGCCGGTCGTGCGCTCACCCGCTCGGGCCGCAGGCTGGGGGCGTCGCTCCGTCGCAGGATGCGCTCGGCGCGCCCGCGCAGATCGGCGTGCACGCCCGGGTTGGCCAGGAGGTCACGCGCGTAGGGGAGGGCGCGCTTGGTGTCGCCGGCGGCGAACCAGGCCTCGGCGGCCAGCAGCTCCAGCTCGGGAAACGCGTTGTGCATCGAGAGCGCCAGCGCCCCGACCCGCTCGGCGATGATCTTCGGATCCTGTTGCCCGCTCAGGAACGAGGCGCGCGCGCGCAGGTACGTCGTCGACGGCGAGCGCCCGCGCATCTTCTCCAGCGAGTCGAGCGTCTCCTGCACGCCTTCGGTCGTCCCCTGGGCGAGCAGCAGCTCGATCTTCCACAGCGACGAGTCGGAGAGCGGGCCGCGCACCGGCATCTGCCGGTCGGCGAGCGTCCGCTCGAAGCGAATGAGCCGCTCCTTGGCCGCCGCCGAGGCGAAGATCTCCGCGTGCCGCCGCATCGCCTCGAGCAGCTCCGCCTTGGTCGGCCCGTGCTCGTCGCTGTGCGGCGCCGGCCGCTCGAGGGCGGTGATCGCCGCCGGCAGCTCCGTCGCGTGCTCCAGCGCCACGCGCCGGTGGGTGCGCTCCCCCGGCCGTCGATCGCGGGTGTACTCCAGCGTCGAGAGGACCACCGGCGCGTCGTCCGCCAGATCGTGCAGCGTGCTCGCCAGCGCGACGGCCTGCAGCGCCAGCGGCGCCTGCACGATGTCCAGATCGCGCGCGAGATCGTCCATCCGCAGCCAGGTGCCGCGGTAGCTCTGCTCCTCACCGAGCCAGGTGCCGCCTTCGAGCATCTCGCCGGCGGACATCTCGCCGACCACGTGGCGTACCGCGTCCCCGCGCGCGTAGGCGGCCGCGGTCCCCGCACGCAGCGCCTCTTCCACCGCCGCCACCAGCGCTGCGTCGATCCCCTGCGACGCCAGCCGCTCGCGCGCCTTGGCGGCGGTCGTCTGGTAGCCGGCCTCGCGCACGGTGCCCGGGCCGGTGGACCGCAGCTCGATCTCGCCCGGATCGAACAGCGCGTACTCCGCGTGGAGCGGCACGTCGTCGGAGGTGACGAGCAACAACCCAGCTACGTGGAGAGTCGAGGTGCTCATGACCGAGTCCCCAGGAGAATAGACACCCGGAGGCCCGGAGACGAGAAACCGGTGAACCGCCGAATTCTAGATGAGCCGCCGGGCCTCCGCCTACAGTAGCGCGCCATGAGAACCCGCCTTGCCGCGCTGGCGAGCCTGTCTGCCGCCGCGCTGATGTTCGCCATCGCTTGCGGCGGAAAGAAGCCGCCGGTCGCGCCCGAGCCGCCGGTGACCGAGACGCTCTCCGACGCGGGGGATGGCGACTCCGTCGACGCCGCGCCGCGAGCGCTCTTCGAGCGTCTCGGCGGAAAGGACGGCATCGCCCAGGTCGTCGACGCCTTCATCAAGAACGTCCAGGCCGACAGCCGGGTGAGCCGGCCGTTCGCCAAGGTGAAGGGGGAGCACATGAAGCGCTTCCACGACATGCTCGTCGACCAGCTCTGCGAGCTGACCGGCGGCCCCTGCACCTACCAGGGCAAGGACATGAAGAGCGCGCACAAGGGCATGCGCGTGACCAACAAGCAGTTCGACGCGGTCGTCGAGGACCTACAGGCCGCCATGAGCGAGCTGAAGGTCCCCGATCAGGAGCAGACCGAGCTGGTGAACCAGCTTTCCCAGATGCGCGAAGACATCGTCGGCGACAAGCGTAAGTAACGTTCCCGCTGCCGCCCCGAGAGGAGCGGCAGCGAGTCGAGGCTCACTCGGCGCTGGCGTGAACGTGCTCTGACGGCCCCGTCGGTGTGGGCGGGGTGGGGGATTCGCCCGGCTCTTCGACCGCGCGCTTGTAGCCGCACTCCTTGTCGGCGCAGGCGATCATCGGCTTGGCCTTGGTGCCGCCCATGACGACGAACTTCGCGCCGCAGGCGGGGCAGGGCTCGGCGATCGGCTTCTGCCACAGCTTGAAGTCGCACTTGGCGGCCTCGTTCGCGTAGTTCATGCAGCCGTAGAACGTCTTGCCACCGCGCTTCTTCGGGCGGACCTCGATGAGATCGCCGCCGCACTTGGGGCAGGGGACGCCGAGCGGGACCGGGCGCGCGTTCTTGCAGCCCGGGTAGCCGGTGCACGAGAGGAACTCGCCGTAGCGACCGCTGCGGATGACCATCGGCTTGCCGCACTTGTCGCAGTCGATGCCCGTCTCGCGCGGGGGTGCGCCGCCGAGGCCGTCCGGCCCGAGGTCGCGCGTGGTCTTGCACTTGGGGTAGTTCGAGCAGCCGAGGAACCAGCCGTTCTTGCTCCAGCGCTTCATCATCTCGCCTTCGCCGCACTCGGCGCAGGTCTCGCCGGTGTGCTCCGGCTCGGGGTTCCAGCGGGCCCCCTTCTTCGCCGGCTCGAGCTGCTTCTTGAACTTCTCATAGAAGCGGCCGAGGAGGGCGACGCGGTCTTCCTTCCCCTCCTCGACGCCGTCGAGCTCCGACTCCATCGTCGAGGTGAAGGCCGGGTCCATGAAGTCGAGCTTGCTCTTCACGAGCCCGTCGACGACGAACTTCCCCAGGAGGGTCGGCTTGAAGCGCGTGCCGTCGATCTTCTCGACGTAGTCACGCGCCTGCACCTTGCTGATGATCTCGGCGTAGGTCGACGGCCGGCCGATGCCCTTGTCTTCCAGCTCGCGAACCAGCGAGCCTTCGTTGTAGCGGGGCGGCGGCTGGGTGAATTTCTGCTCCGCCAGCACCCCCGGCGGCGTGCGGAGGAAGAGCGTCTCGCCTTCCTTCAGCTCCGGCAGGGTCGCCTCGTCGTTCTCCTCGAGCGCGGAGGCCGCGGCCTTGGCCCCTTCGACGCCGTCGGCGTTCGCGGGCGCAGTCGCGTTGGCCTCGTCCTCGCCGGCCATCTTGCCGCCGGCGTCCTTCTCCGCGGTCGTGCCGATGGCCTCGAGCCAGCCGGCGAACTTGAGGACGCGGCCGCCCACGCGCAGCTGGTACGTCCCGCCTTTGCTGGTGGCCTCGACGTCGACGCCGGTCTGATCGTAGACCGCGTCCTTCATCTGGCTGGCGAGGAAGCGCTCCCAGATCAGCTTGTACAATTTGTACTGCTCGTCCTTGAGGTACTTCTTCACCGCCTCGGGCGGCAGCTCGAGGGACGCCGGGCGGATCGCCTCGTGCGCTTCCTGCGCGCTCTTCTTCGACTTGTAGACGTTCGGCTGCGCGGGGATCTTGTCCTTGCCGAAGTTGGCGATGACGTACTCGCGGGCGGCCTCGATGGCCTCCGGAGCGGCGCGGACCGAGTCGGTACGCATGTACGTGATGAGGCCGACCTGGCCGGCTTCCTTGCCGAGCTCGACGCCTTCGTAGAGCCCCTGCGCCACCTGCATGGTGCGCTTGGCGGAGAAGCCGAGCCGACCGACCGCGTCCTGCTGCAGCTTGCTGGTGGTGTACGGAGCCGGCGGCTTGCGCTTGCGCTCGCTCTTGGTGACCTTCTTGACCTTGTAGGCCGCGCTCTCGAGATCGCTGCGGACCTTGCCGGCGGTCTCCCCCTCGGTGACCGCGATCTTCTCGCCGTCCTTCTGGGTGAGGCGAGCGACGAAGCTGGGCTTCGAGCCCTTGCCGGCTTCCTTCGACTGGGAGAGAGCGGCGCCGATGTTCCAGTACTCCTCGGGGACGAACGCCTCGATCTCGCGCTCACGGTCGACGATGAGGCGGAGGGCGACGCTCTGGACGCGGCCGGCCGACAGACCGAAGGCGAGCTTGGACCAGACGAGGGCGGAGACGTCGTAGCCGACGATGCGGTCGAGGACGCGACGAGCGCGCTGGGCGTCGTAGAGGTTCTTGTTCAGCGCTCGCGGCGAGGCGACACCGCGCTGCACGCCGTTCTTCGTGATCTCGTGGAACTCGACCCGCTTGGCCGGCTTGTCCGGCGAGAGCTCCTCGGCGATGTGGAAGGCAATGGCCTCTCCTTCGCGGTCGGGGTCGGTAGCGATCAGCAGGTCGGTGGCGTTACGCGCAGCCGCCTTGAGCTCGGCGATGACCTTCTCCTTCCCCTCGATGGGCTGGTAGGTCTCGAGAAAGCCGTTCTCGATGTCGATGCCCATCTTCTTGGGCAGGTCCTTGATGTGACCCTTGGAGGCGAGCACCTCGTAGCCGGCGCCCAGGTACTTCTTGATCGTCTTGGCCTTGGTGGGCGACTCGACGACAACGAGAGTCTTACTCATACACGCCTCGGACTACCACGATGCGACGGCGGATGGCGTTTTCCTCCGAGGCTTCTCTTTTGTGAGAAAGACCCTCGGCGTGGAAGGACGCCCGCAATCGACTAGCCTGCCCTTCGGCTTATTTGCTGGGGAACGCGACCGTTCGAAGCACCGCGACCATCGCGGTGCCGATCGCTACTTGCCAACCGCCCTCGCCAGCGATGCTGGACGACGTCGGTAGAAGCCCCCGGGGCCCTCTACTACTACGGCCTCGAGGCAGAGCGTCAAGAGGGCGGAGGCAGCAGCGCCGTAGGGGAGCGCGGATTTGGACACGATTTCATCGATGTGGAGCACAGAAGGAGAGGCCGCGTGGAGGACGCTCAGGATAGCGAGCTCGACAGCGTCTCGGTCGGACGAGCTCGCTTCTACGAGCTCTTGAGCAGAGGTTGTGAGGTCGAGCTCATCCGTGAAGCCGAGGCGTCGCAGGAGCAGCTCATCATCGAAGTGCGGCGTTGCGTAGCCCCTCGCAAGCTCGACCACATTGCCGGTGTAGGGAGCGCGGTTGAGCCAGGGCGCGGGTGACGCCACGAAGAGTTGGCGGCCGAGGGCGCGCGCGGACAGCGCCGCGTTCAGCGACCCGGACCGTTCCCCGGTGGCCTGGACGACGATGACCGCGTCCGACAGGCCAACGAGGATCCGATTGCGCTGGAGAAAGTGCCCCGGCACCAGTTGCTTCTCATGGCCGAGCCAGACGACTGCTCCGCCTCTGGTGGCGATGATCCTCCGCACCAGCGGGGCGTGCGGCTTGGGTGTGACCTGCGGATAGCTGCTGGCGAGCACGCACCAGGTCGTGCCCCCGGCGTCGAGGGCGCCTTCGTGTGCGGCGCAATCGATCCCCCTCGCGCCGCCCGAGACGATGACCGCGCCGTGACCGGCGAGCTTGGAGGCGAGCTTCCGCGCATACTCCTCGGCCTCCGGCGTCGCCTCGCGCGAACCGACGATGGCGACGGCGCGCCGCGCCTCGAGGCTGCCGACGACGTCGATGAACTCCACCGGCGTCTCGAACCCGGTGAGACGCGCGGGTCGATCCGCCGCGGAGAGATGGATGCGCTGCACCGACGGAGCGGAGGAAGGGGGCACGTGACCCCTTCGACCGCCTTCGCCGATCGTTGCGCACTTCCGCGGTCTACTGCGCGGCCTTGGAGAACAGCTGCACGCCGACCGAGCCGCCGCCCGCCTCGGCGAAGACGTCCACCTTGAAGGGCAGGTCCACCGTGGTCGCCGGGCAGATCGGGTGCGGGCTGCGGCCGATGACCGGGGTGTTGTCGTCGCTCTGATCCTGCTCGGAGATGACGTCGTAGTTGGGCGGCGTCAGGAGCTGCAGATCGAGGTCCTGCACGCCGGAGCCGAAGCCGACGACCGCGTAGCAGCGGCCCGCCTTGAGCGAGACCAGCATGCCGCTGTGGAAGCCCTGCGCGAGCTCGGCGCGACCGAGCGGACCCTCCGGTTGCATGTCCGGCGCGGCCTTGGCGGCAGCGGCGCGGAGCCCGATCTCGACCGCGTCACCGGTCTGCTGACCGACCGGCTGCAGGCTCATCGCCGGCGCGTGGGCGGCGGCGCTGATCTGGCTCTTGGTGTTCGACTTGCTCTCGCTGGTGAGCGCGGAGAGACCGCCGTCGGCTGCGGAGCTCGAAGGATCGCTCGCCGGCTTGTCGCAGGCGGTCACGAGCGCCGAGGTGGCCAGGATCGCGGACAGACCCAGGCCGAGGACGAGCCGACGGCCGCTCACTTCTTCGCCTTGGAGAAGAGCTGCGCGCGGACGTCACCCGCCCCCTTCTTGCCGGTGATCTCGAGCTTGTAGGCGATCTGGAAGGGGACCTGCGGGCAGAGCGCCTTGCCCCCCTTGCCGATGACCGCCGGCGCGTTGATGCCCGCCGAGTCGGAGCCCGCGGGGACGTTGAAGAGCGGCGGCGCGTAGAGCGTCGCGTCGATGCGGGTGAGCACGTTGACCGCGCCGGCCGCGATGATCGTGTAGCACTTGCCCGGGGAGAGATTGACCAGGCCGTCCACGTGGCCGCCTTCGGAGACGGTGCCGGTGATGGGGGCGCCCTCGGCGTCCATGCCCACCGCGTCGACCTTGGCGGTCGTCTGGATGACGAGATCCAGCGCCGCCTGCGAGACGGTGGAGAGCGGGTTGGCCGCGGGCGGCTGCCCCTGCGCCGGCTGCTGCTGCGGGTACGCCTGGTTGGCCGGCGGATAGCCGGCCGGTGCCTGCTGCGGATAGCCCGCGGGCTGCTGCTGCGGGTAGCCGCCCTGCGCCTGCGGGTACTGCTGCTGCTGGGGGTAGCCCGCCTGCGCGTTGTACCCCGACGGCGGGTAGCCGTTCTGCTGCTGGGCGGAGTTGGGATCGTTGGCCGGCTGGCTCTGCTGGCACGCGACGAGGAGGAAGGGGGCGGCGGACATCCAGAGGAACGTGGTGCGCATGATCGTCACTTTGCCTTGCTGTACAGTTGGACACCGACGTTGCCCGCACCCGCGCGAGCGACGATGTCGACCTTGTAGGAGAGCTCGATGGGAGTCACCGGGCACATCGGGTTGGGCGACTTGCCGATGACCGGGGCATTGTCGTCCGTCCCGTCCTGACCGGCGAGAACGTTGTAAAGCGGGGGCGCCAGGAGGTTCAGATCCAGGTTCTTCACCGTGCTCGGAGCGGCGTAGCCGACGAGCGCGTAGCACTTGCCCGGTGCCAGGCTGACGGCGAAGGAGAGGTGGCCGCCCGTCGCCAGCTTGCCGTGGGCCAGCTGCCCCTCCGGCTTCATGTCCGGCGCGACCTTGGCGGCGACGAGCTTGATGCCGGCGGCCAGCGGATCCCCGGACGACTGGTCGGCCGACTCCAGATCGGCCGCCGGCGCCGCCTGCGCCTGGCGGACCAGGGTGGCGAGGTCCGCGGGATCGGTCGTGGTCACCGGGGCCAGGGGCTGCGCGGTGGGCGACGGCTGCGCGTTGCCGTAGCCGGAGGCGGTGGTCGGTTGCGCATAACCGGGTTGCGGCGGCGACGCGGTGTAGCTCGGTTGGCCGTAGTCGTACTCACGGCTCACGGTGGCCGGGTCGTTGCCGGAGGAGGAGCTGCCTCCGCAGGCGGCGAGCGTTGCCAGACCCGCTGCGAGCGCGAGGATCCGCTGCGGCCTTCGAGACATGGACGGGGAACCTCCGAGACGAGACAGAACGCGGCGAGAGTACCCTCGTCGCTCACGCCCCGGGCGACAAAGATCGCTCGAGTCTCAGGGGAAAGGGCGGTGCGGATGAGCGGGGTGACCGGCGCCGTGCACGGGGGGAGAAGGGGTCGCAGGGGCCACGCCGGTGGAGTCGCCGGCCGCGCTCCAGGAGGCGCGAAAGGCCTCGAAGGCGAGCGCCTCGAGCGGGTGCGTCGCGAGGTAGGCGACGGCGCTGCGGTGCGCGTCGTGAGCTTCGATCGCGGCGAGGAAGCGGTGCACGACCAGGGCACCATCGCGTGGGGCGCGGGCGCGGGCCATGACGCTCGCGGCGAGGACCTCGGCGTCGACCGCTCGCTCGGCAAGTGCAGCGCCGTCGTGCGCGGGCCGGTGGGCCATCTCGCGGGCGGCGGCCGCCTCGGCGGGCGACCACTCGGCGTCGGCCGCTTCGCGCGTGGGCGTGGGGTGCGCGCACACGACGTCTCCTCGCGCCAGGTGCCCGAGCTCGACGGCCACCACCGACTCGATCATCGCGTCGTAGAGGCGCCCCTCTAGCTCCGCGGCGGCTGCGCCCGAAGGACCGGTGAACGTGCCGGGCGCGGGCTCGACGGGGCGCGCGCGCTCGGGATCCGCCGCGTGCGTC
>JAMFST010001125.1 GCA_026225435.1 Labilithrix luteola | reverse complement strand
AGGCCGGGGATGGCCGAGAGCACGGCCTTGCCCTTGGTGACGTCGGCCGCGGCGAAGTTCCAGCTGGTGTGCTGGCCGAAGACGCCGACGAAGGCGGTGATGCGCGTGAGGCTGGAGGTGCCGGCGTACTTGAGGACGAGCGCGTTCAACCCCTCGTCCATCTTGCCCGACAGCCCCTGCTTGGCCAGGATCGGGTGAATCGCCAGCGGGCCCAGATCCGCGCCCGCCGTGGCGCTGTTCGCCTCGCGGAGCGCGACGATCCCCTTCACCAGGTCGGCGAAGTCGTCGGCCGAGAGCGTGTAGAACGCGTGCACGCCGGCGTCCTGGGCGCTGAGCGCCTTGCCCGACTGGTTCAGCGTGATCGGCTGGTAGATGATCCGCAGCTGGTGCGCGCAGGCGGTGGCCGCGCTGATCGTTCCCATCTGCGCGAAGCAGGGATCGACGCGGAAGGCGACCGCTCGCAGATCGCCGATGGCGATCTTGGTGTTCACCGACTCGACCTGCGTCTCCACCGTCGAGAAGAGATCCGCCGGCAGCAGATCACCGCCGACGCCCTGGGAGGTCGGCGTGAGGTAGCGATCCAGATCCGCCTGCGACTTGCCCAGCGGGAGCAGGATGGAGACGTCGTTCATCTGCACGGCGCTCGCCGCGCTCGCGGCGCTCGACAGGTCGGCACCCGACGAGGTCTCGGCGCTGGCCCCGGCTCCTCCCGAGCACGCCACGAGGGCGCTGGACAGAACGAGGAGCGGCAGCAGGGCGGAGGAGCGAAGGGAGCGAAGCATGGTTGCCCCTTCAGCAACGAACGCACCAACACCTACATCGCCCGCCATCGGAGCCAAGTACGTGAAACTATGTGAACGGATCTTGAGCCACCAGCAGAGTGGGTGGATCTCGCCCTTCTCACCCGATGGATCCAGAGTTACCCACTTCTGGCCACCTCGGCGGCCATGATCGCCTTCACCATGTCGACGAAGACGCGCGATTTGCGCGGTGGCACCGCGCTGCCGGCCTGGGCGTACATGACGTAGACCGGGAACCCCTTGTGCCGGGGGTCGTCGCAGGACCACGGGACCATCACCCGCACGAGGTCGCCGCGCTCGATCTCGTCCTTCACCAGCCAGGCCGGAAGGCGCAAGATCCCCTCGCCCGCGATGGCCAGCTGGGTCGCCAGGGTCGGGCTGGTGGTCTGCACGCCCCCCTTGACGACGACTCGCTCGTGCCGGGCGCGCCGGGCGCCACGGAAGAAGGTCCACTCCTGCGGACCGCCACGCGGGCTGACCACCAGGCACTCGTGGCGCACGAGATCGCGCGGTGACCGAGGGACGCCGCGCGCGCGGAGGTACGCAGGGCTCGCGACGAGCAGCACCGGGATGCGACCGAGCAGCAACGCACGGAGCGCGCTGTCCGCCGGGCGACCGACGCGGATCGTCAGATCGAACCCGTCGCGCACGAGGGACACGTTGTGATCCGACAGATCGATGTCGAGGCGCAGCTCCGGGTAGCGCGCGCGGAACGCGGGCAGGTGACGGGCGAGGAGCCGCTCCCCCACCGAGACCGGCATCGACACGCGCAGGTGACCGCGCGGCGCCGCCCCCTGGAGCTCCGCCAGCGCATCGCGCGCCGCTTGCCGCGCCGCCAGGAGACGCTCGGCATGCACCTGGTAGAGCGCCCCCGCCTCGGTGAGGCGCAAGGTGCGTGTGGTGCGCGCGAGCAAGGACGCGCCGAGGTGCGCCTCGAGCTCGGTGATCGTCCGCGAGAGGGTCGACGCGCTGCGCCCGAGCACGCGCGCGGCGTTGGTGTAGCCCTCGGAGCTCACCACCTGGAGAAACACGGCCGCGGCGTCGAGCTCGTTCATTGATGCAGGATCTGCAAAGGTGTTCGCCGAGTATGCCACGCGAGCCGCCGGCGCTCCGGTGCTAGCTGGCGAAGGATGGAGCTGGACGTCCGCACCGACGATGGCGTCACCCTCGCCGCCACGCTCTTCCCTGCGTCGGCCGCAGGGCCGCGCGGCGCGGTGTTCCTCGCCGGCGCGATGGGCGTGCCCCAGCGCTTCTACGCGCCGCTGGCGACCTGGCTCGCGGAGCAGGGGTTCACCGTGCTGACCTTCGACTACCGCGGCATGGGGCGCTCGCTGCGAGGCCGGCTCGCCAAGGTCGAGGCCAGCGTCACCACCTGGGCCGAGCGGGACACGCCGGCGGCGCTGGGCGCGTTGATCGAGCACGCGCCCGACCTGCCGCTCACCTGGCTCGGACACAGCCTCGGCGGCCAGATCGTGCCGTTCGTCCCCGAGCAGCCGCACCGCGCGCGCTTGCAGAAGATCGTCACGGTGGTCTCCGGCAGTGGCTACTGGAAGGAGAACGCCGAACCGATTCGCCGCACGGTGCCCCTCTTCTGGTGGGGGATCGTGCCGCTCTCGGTGCGCCTCGTCGGGTACTACCCGGGCGCGCGGCTGGGGATCGTCGGGGACCTGCCGCGCGGGGTGATCGAGGAGTGGCGCCGCTGGTGCCTGCACCCGCGCTACTCGGTGGGGGTGATCCCGGCGATGGAACAGCGTTACGCCGAGGTGACGACGCCGATCACCGGGTTCTCCTTCACCGACGACGAGCTGCTCTCGCGACGCAACATCGAATCTCTGCACGGCTTCTACAGCGGCGCGGCGAAGACGCTGCACCACCTCTCGCCGGCCGAGCTCGGGCGCAAGAAGATCGGCCACATGGGCTTCTTCCGCCGCGAGATGGAGGACGTCCTGTGGCGCGACCGTCTGTTGCCGGAGCTGGCGTTCGTCTGAGGCGCAATGACCTCGCCTGTGAGGGCGTTCTGCGCGCAAGATCGGCACCGCCATGACCACACCGAATCCCTACGACGCGCTTCCCAAGGTCGACTCCTTCACCCTCACCAGCAGCGACATCAAGGCTGGCGAGAAGCTCCCCACCCCGCAGGTCAGCGGCATCTTCGGCGCTGGCGGCAGCGACACCTCGCCGCAGCTGTCGTGGAGCGGCTTCCCCGCCGGCACCAAGAGCTTCGCCGTCACGATGTACGATCCGGACGCGCCCACCGCGAGCGGCTTCTGGCACTGGGCGGTGGTCAACGTGCCGCTCTCGACCACCAGCCTCCCGGCGGACGCCGGGTCCGAGGACGGGAGCAAGCTGCCGAAGGGGGCCTTCCAGCTCCCCAACGACGCGCGCTTGAAGCGCTTCCTCGGCGCGGCCCCCCCGCCCGGCCACGGGCCGCATCGCTACTACTTCGTGGTGCACGCGCTCGGAGTGGAGAAGCTCGAGATCCCCGCCGAGGCGACGCCCGCCTTCCTCGGCTTCAACATGTTCGGCCACACGCTCGCGCGCGCGACGCTCATGTGCACCTGGGAGCGCTGAAGTAGCGGGCTACGACCGTGGCGACGGGGGGCGGCGCACGATGACCTCGACGGGCGGTCGCCGCTCGTCGCGCGGGTTGCCGTTGCCGCCACCGTTGCCGCGGTTCTGTCCGTTGCCGCCGTTGCCACCGTTGGCGTGTGCCGGCGGCGGGCGACGGCCGTGTGATTGACCACCGCCCTGCGAAGGCGCGCCTTGCTGCGGCGGATGCTGCGGGCGCGGGCCGCCATCGCGCGGATGAGACTGATGCGGTTGGTGCGGCGGATGGGGACGCGGACCGTGCTGACGGTGCTGCGGCTGACCCTGGCCTTGTCCCGGTCCCTGCGCCGGTCGCTGTCCTTGCGGCTGCCCTTGCGCCTGCGCCGGTCGCTGCGCGTGTGGCGAACCGTGCGGCTGGCCTGGCGCCTGCGCCCGCGGCGGCCGTTGCTGCTGCGGCGGCGGCGGGCGCTGCCCCTGCGCGGGCGGACCACCGCGCAGACCGAGCGAGTCGCGGCGCTTGCGCTCGTCGTAGTTGGCGTCCTGGATGAGATCCATCACCAGCTTGGTGTCGACCCGCCGCTCGGCCGGCCGGTAGCGACCGGTGAGGCGCGTGTCCGGGGTGATGGCGTTGTTCTGGAACAGCTCCCACATCTCCTCGGCGTACGGCAGGCGACGCGCGTGCGGCACGTACTGCTGGAGGAAGCGGTGCAGGTTGTCGACGTCGCGGATCAGCAGCTTGCGCGCGCTGCTGTTGCGCGCGGTATCGACCGATTGAGGGAAGTCGATGATGACCGGACCGCCGGAGTCGACGAGCACGTTGAAGTCGGAGAGATCGCCGTGGACGACGCCGGCGCAGAGCATGCGCACCACCTCGCGCAGCAGCAGGTCGAACATGATCTGCGCGCGCTCGGGGGTGAAGTGCAGGTCGGCCAGGCGCGGCGCGGGCTGCCCCTCCTCGTCGAGGATGAGATCCATGATGAGCACGCCTTCGACGAAGTGCCGCGGCGTGGGGACGCGCACGCCGGCGGCGTGGAGGCGATGGATCATGTCCACCTCGGTGGACCGCCAGGCTGCCTCGTCCTGCGCGCGCCCGTGCTTGGAGCGCTTGTCCATGGCCCGCTGGTCACGCGAGTTGCGCACCTTGCGCCCCTCGGTGTACTCGGCGCGCTGCCGGAACGAGCGGTTCTGCGCCTCCTTGTACACCTTGGCGACGGCGTACTGGCCGCCGGAGACGACGATGTACACCTGCGCCTCCTTGCCGCTCATCAACGGGCGGACCACGTCCTCGACGATGCCGTACTCGAGGAGCGGAACGAGAGATTCGGGGACGCGCATGCCGGAAGGTGAGGACCGTAGCCGATCCGGCCCGGGGCGGCATCCCGGGACACGACGAACACAATCTCGTTTTGTCTCGATATGCTGCGCGCATGCAAGCGCTGGCAGAAACGACGGAGTCCGTGCAGGTCGCCCCGGCAGAGGAGACCCAGCCGGCGCCGCCCGCGCCTGCACCGCCGGCCGCGCCGTACGTGGCCCCCTTCGGGCTCCGCGTCGCCAACGCGACGACGTCCGTGCGGGCGGAGACGGCCTACGGGCTCAACTCGGGGACCTCGTCGACGGTGGTGCAGTACCTGACGGCCTCGTACGCCCTCCGGCCGGATCTGGGCGTGCTGGTGCGCGGCGGCTGGGTGGACTTCATCCCGCAAGGGGCCGATTCGAGCCGGGCGTTCACCAACGTGACCGTGTCGGGCGTCTGGACGGCGCGCCCGATCGAGGCGGTACGCGTCGCGGCGACCGGCGGCTTCGGTCTGCCGGTCGGGCAAGGCGGGGGCGACCATCCCGACGCAGGCGAAGCGGCCGCCATCGCCGCGGGCGCGCTCGCGCGATCACGGCTCGAGGGGTCGAGCATGTTCTCGCCGAACGATCTGGTCCCCTTCGTCAGCGGAGACGTCGCTTACGTGGCGGGCGGGCTCACCGTGCAGGCCGAGGCGACGATCTACGAGCTGCTCCGGGTGCGCGGCAGCGAGGCGGATCCCGACGGGAACAAGACGAGCCTGACCACCGGCGTCCACGTCGGCTACCAGATCGTGCCGCTGCTCTCCCTCGGCGCCGAGCTGCGCGACCAGAGCTACCTGACGACGCCGGCGGCGGTGGGCAGCGGCAAGACGTCGCGCAGCTGGGTGACCGTCGGCGGCGGGCCGCGCCTGGACTTCCACCTGGCAAAGGACATCTGGTTCCGCCCGGGACTCGCGTACCTGCAGCCGCTGAACGATCCGTCGCCGACGATCAGCGCGTCGGCGTACCACATCGTGCAGCTGGACCTGCCGCTGACGTTCTGAGCGGCTCGATCAGTGCCCCGGCGGCACGACCGGGCAGATCTTCGGCGGGCAGTAACAGACGTTCCCGCTGCAGAGGTTATCGCCCTGGCAGGTCGCCGGGCAGTTGAACGTGCCGCCGCAGGTGTCCGACCCCGTTCCACACGCCGTCTGCACGGTGCCGTCGAAGCACTTGATCGGCTGGCACGGGTCCACGTCGAGGTACGTGGAGCCGACGTGCGTGACGCCGTTGCAGCTGGCCTCGATCTGCACCAGCGCCCCCTGCTCGAGGGGCGCCGTCAGCGTCGCGTACAGCTTGACGATGTCCGAGAGGTTCCCGGGCGACCCGTAGTTCTTCGACGGCGGGTTGGCCGTGACGCTGACCGTGACCCCCTGGGGCAAGCCGTGGAACGTGACGCCCAGCGAGGTGCACGACTGCGCCCAGTACCCGTTGGTCTCGACGATGAAGCCGGACGATTGCCCCGCGTTCACGAAGTTGCCGGAGGCGGGGAAGACGACCACGTCGTCGCCATTCAGCTCGCTCCCGTTGGGGCTGCCGTTACCGGTCGGCGCATCGTAGCCGGCCGTGGCGTTGCAGAGACCCGAGCCGGCCGCACACGAGCCGTTGCTCCCAGCGGTGACGTCGTCGAAGTAGACCGAGCTGAGGTACGAGACCGACGGAACCGAGGCGGAGGCCGTCTTT
>JAMFST010001124.1 GCA_026225435.1 Labilithrix luteola | reverse complement strand
GCGCTCGACGCCGTCGACGCTCGTGCCGCCGTCTCCGCTGCCGGTGACCGAGTGCACTGCCCACCTCGTGCCGTCGAAGCGCGCGAACTTGAGGGTCCCGTGGGTCGCGTCGAAGTACGCCACCACCGGCTCGCCGCTGGCGTCGATGGCCATGCTGGTGAAGAGGCCGACGTCGTCGCCCACCGCGGTCTCACCGCCGCGCCACCCGGTCGGATCGTGATCCGGACAGGTCCCGGCCGCGCGCGCCGGCACGCCGTCGATCGTCTGCCAGGCGACGCCCCCGGTCGACGCGACGTACGTCCCGACGACCAGATCGCCGTAGGGCACGCGCGTGGCACCGGTGATGACCGCGTCGGAGTAGGCGGCCAGCCAGACGGTCGTGCTGGCCGTGCCGCTGTCCGTACCCGTCATCGAACCGGCGAGCGACGCGTAGGCGCCGACCACCCCCTCGTCAAGGGGGGGCAGGCACGCCTGCAGGCAGTCGGAGCCGCAGCCGTGGACGCTGGCATCGGCGGCCCCGGCGTCGCGAGCGAAGTTCTCCAGGTTGTCCCCGCCGCAGCCCGTGCTCGCGAGGAGCCCGACGCTGGCGGCGCACGCGAGTCGCCGCGCTCGACGTCGGACGATGACCGCTCCGACGGCGGCGAGCAGGAGCCAGGCGGCGTCACCGCTCGATCCTGCGCCGGTGCTGCAGCCGCCGGACGCAACGCTGCTGCCGCTGCTGCCGGCCGCCGCCGCCCCCGCGCTCGCCGGCACGACCAGCGACGCGACGTTCCCCGCTTCGTCCCGCACCTCGAGGGACGTCCCGCCGGACAGCGACGCCGCCTGCGCCTCGGCGAGCGTGCCCCAGCTCGACCACGCGTCCACACCGGCCGCATGCCATCGCGCCTGCAGCGCCGTGGCTGCGCTCACGAAGTCCCACGCCTGCAGCGAGCCGTCGAAGGTGATGGTGGGCGCGAGCACGTCGAGGAGGAACGGCAGCGTGGCCGGCGCCCCCTCGCTCGCCGTGTCGCCCACCAGGCGCGTCGCCACCGACAGCACGTGCTTGCCTTGCAAGTAGAGCGCGTCGCTGCGGATCTCCGGCGCCGCCTCGGGCGACCACGCGGTGCGCGGCCCATCGTCGATCCACCACGCGTACTCGCGCGGCCGCGCATCGGCGGGTGTCAGCTGCACGGACAGCGTCGGCAACCGGTCGCGTGTCGCGTCCAGGAGCCCGAGCCCCGCCGGGTCGATCGCGAGCTTGGTCAGCGACAGGTGCGTCGTCCCCACCGGCGCCTTGCCCATGCTGCTCGTCGCCGGGCTGAGCGCGGCGAAGACCGCGAGAAAGTCGTCCCCGCCTTGCGTCACCTTCTGGATGCCGGCACCTGGCACGTCGATCGTCAGCCCGAAGCTGGCGAGTCCGGTCGACGGATCGATCCCCGGAAGCGCGGTGAACAGCTGCCCGACCACGACCCCCAGGGCGAGCTGCACGCCGCCGGCGATGCTCGTGGGGGAATCGCTGAGCAGCTCGCTGTTGGTCACCGCCGCGTTGGCGAAGCTGATCTTCCCCACCACCGGCGTGAGCCCGCCGCTGGGGTTCGCCTTGCTCTTCGCGGTGGTGATCGACAGCGGGATGGTCGCGTC
>JAMFST010000133.1 GCA_026225435.1 Labilithrix luteola | reverse complement strand
GGTGATGCGCGCGTGCTTGCGACTCACCATGTCCTCGACGAGGACCATGTCGAGATCACTCGAGCGACCCACGACGATCTGCTTGTCCTGGACGATGGGGAACTCGCCGCCCTGGTACTTGCCGCTGATGAAGCGCAGAACGAACGCGCGGGCTGGCCTGACGGTGCTCACGTTCGGCTTCGGCGACGGGTCGTTCATCGGGTTCGAGGGGCGCGTTCTAGCATCGCCAGCGCGCGAGAAAAAAGAGTAACACCGGACGGCGAGACCCGGTCAAGTTGGGGTAGACGATAGCGCCATGGCCAGCGACCTGCCGGTGAGCGCATTTACAGAAAAAGGCGCCGAGATCGGCGCGGAAATTGGCCTCAGCGTAAAATTCGCGGGGTCGGAAAAGGCGGACGCTTTCGGGACCCACCGGTCGCTCGAGCCAGCCGGGAGTCTCCCGCAGCCCGCTCAGCGGGTCGATAACGACTTCAGTCGGCTTTTTGCCGGCGAGATGTTGCTCGCGGTGGAGACGCTCAACGTCGACGCCGCCAGTTTCCGCCAGATGGAGGAGGCAGCGGTCGCCGCCGGAGAAGCGGACGCCAGCGACGCCGCCGCGGTCGGGCGGGCGGTCGCCGCGCGGGTCCTCGCCACGGTGAAGGCGCGCGGAAAGCAGCACAACCCGGTCACCGGCTCGGGCGGGATGCTCCTCGGGCGGGTGATCGCGCTGGCGCCGGGGCGGGACAAGCTGGTCGGAGCGGCGCCGGTTGCGGTCGGTGATCGCGTGGCCACGCTGGTGAGCCTGTCGCTGACGCCGCTGGCCATCGACTCGATCGGAGAGGTGCGGGCGACCAGCGCGCAGCTCGACGTGACGGGCAAGGCGGTGCTCTTCGCCAGCGGCGCCTTCGCGCGGATGCCGGCGGACATGGCCGACCGGCTGGCGCTCGCGGTGCTCGACGTGGCCGGCGCGGCGCCGCAGGTGGCTCGCCTGGTGAAGCCGGGGAACACCACGCTGGTGCTCGGCGCCGGCGGCAAGAGCGGCATCCTGTGCGCGGCGGAAGCGCGGCGGCAGGCCGGTCCGGGCGCCAAGGTGATCGGCGTCGAGAGCTACGCCGCCTACGCCGACGACCTGCGCGCGCTCGGTCTCTGTGACGAGGTGATCGTCGCCGACGCGCGTGACGCCGTCGCCGTCCGCACCGCCGTGCTGGCGGCCACCGGTGGGCACGAGGCGGACGTCGCCTTCTCCTGCGTGAACGTCCCCGACGCGGAGATGGCGACCATCCTGTGCACCCGCGATCGCGGCGTCGCCTACTTCTTCGCCATGTCGACCAGCTTCACCAAGTCGGCGCTCGGCGCGGAGGGCGTGGGCAAGGACGTCGACCTGATGATGGGGAACGGCTACGCCCACGGCCACGCCGATCACACGCTGCAGATGATGCGCGACTTCCCCCGGGTCCGCGCGCTGTTCGAACGCCGTTACACGTAGCCAGGAGAGCCATGACCACCTACGCCCCGCGCCCCATCTCGCAAGTCGCCGCCGATCTCGGCTTCACCGAGGAGGAGGTCGAGCCGTTCGGGCGAGGCAAGGCGAAGATCGAGATGGCCGCGGTGGAGCGGTTGACCGCGCGCGTGCCCGGCGAGGGGAGCAACCCGAAGGGGCGGCTGATCCTGGTCACCGCGATCAACCCGACG
>JAMFST010001123.1 GCA_026225435.1 Labilithrix luteola | reverse complement strand
GGGGGGACGCGCATGCGTGGGGGGCGGGGTCGCGGGGCTGGGCGGGGTCGCGAGGCTCGGCGGGATCGCCGGCGCGACGGGCGCGCTGGACGCCACTGGCGTGGGCGCGGCGGCTGCGGTCGACGGAGGCGCCACGGGCGGCGCCACTGCGGGCAACGCGGTGACCGCGGGCACCGAGCTCACCGGCGCCATCATCGGGTTGCCGGCCATCGGACCGTCCGGCAGTGGGCGCGGACGCAGGAGCAACACGAGGATCACCAGCAGCGCGATGCCCAGCAGCGAGGCCAGGAAGATCGGCAAGAATGCAGGCCGACGCGTCGGCACCGCCGGCACGGGCGCGATCGACGGAGCGGTCGACGCGCGCGGCACCACCCCGCTCCCGCTGCCGCTCGACACGCCGAGGAGCAGCAGCTGCTGCGAGCTGCTCCCCTGCTGCAAGCGGCGCAGCGAGTCCTGCGTGAGGGTGGACAGCGCCGGCGGAGGCGAGCTCCCGCGCGCGGTCATCGACGCCATGTACGTCTGGATCTGGCGGTGCGTCTCCTCGCGGGTCTCGGCGAACATCTCCGACGTCCAGCGGCTCACCTCCTCGTGGCGCACCAGGCGGTGCGACGTGGAGAGCACCTCGTCGAGCGCGTCACGGAACACACGGGCGCTCGGCCAGCGGTCGCGCGGATCCTTCTCCAGCGCGCGGGCGACGATGTCGTCGATGCGCGGATCGATCCCCGGCACGTGCTCCGAGACGCGGGGGATGCGCTCGTTCATCAGCTTGTGCAGGGTGATGGCCGCCGAGTCGGCCGCCATCAGCCGCTTGTGCGTGAGCATCTCCCACAGCACGATCCCCATGGGGAAGAGGTCGGCGCGGGCGTCGATGGGCATCCCGGTCGCCTGCTCGGGCGCCATGTACGCGACCTTCCCCTTGAGGACGCCGATCTCGGTCTCGGTCGACGAGCTGGTCGCCTTGGCGATGCCGAAGTCGACGACCTTGACGTTGCCGTCGTAGCCGAGGAGCAGGTTGTGCGGGCTGACGTCGCGGTGGATGACCGAGAGCGGCCTCCCGTCGTAGTCGAGCAGCTCGTGCGCGTAAGAGAGGCCGTCGAGCGCGTCGGCGACGATGCGTCCAGCCACGAGCGGATCGATCCGCTGCCCGCGGCGCAGCGTCTGCTTGATGACGCGGTTGAGCGACTGCCCCTGGATGTACTCCATCGCCAGGAAGTAGGCCCCCTCCTCCTCGCCGACCTCGTACGTGTGAACCACGTGCGGGTGCGCGAGGCGGGCGGCGAGGCGCGCCTCGTCGAGGAACATCTGGCGGAAGCTCGGCTCGGTGGAGAGCACCGGCTTGAGCCGCTTGATGACGGTGAGCTTGTTGAAGCCCATCGGCCCGTGGGCGACGGCGAGGAACACGTCGGCCATGCCGCCGTGACCGAGGGTGGCGAAGAGCTGGTACTTGCCGAAGCGAAAGGACGGGTTCTGCGGCGGGGCGGCCTCGAGCCCCGGCTCGGACGCGCCGAATGCCGGCGAGCCAGAAGTCGTCTCGCGCGGCATCGCTTCATTATGGCTGGACCGGCGGCGCTTGCCGAGCAAACGGCGCCGCCAAACGCTCCGTACAGATAAATATACGCGCGGGACCCCTCAGACCGGGCTGGAGAGGACCCCGTAGCCGGCGGCGATCAGCGCCTTGGTGACCTCCTCGACGTGCTCGAAGCCGCGGGTCTCGAGGACCAGCTCGACGGTCGCCTCGTGGATGCCCTGGCGGGCGAAGGTGCGGTCGTGGTTGATCTGGATGACGCTGGCGCGCGCGTCGGCGACCACCCGGGTGACGCGGGCGAGCGAGCCCATGCGGTCACTGATGGCGATCGTGAGGCGGACCATGCGCCCCGTCTTCACCAGGCCGCGCTCGATGATGCGGCTGATCAGGTTCACGTCGATGTTCCCGCCGCAGACGACGTTGACCACCTTCTTCCCCTCGAGCGGAAGGCGCTTGTGGATCATGGCGGCGAGGCCCGCGGCGCCGGCCCCCTCGGCGACCGTCTTCTCGCGCTCGAGCAAGGTGAGGATGCCCTCGGCGATCTCCTCCTCGTTCACCAGCACCAGGTCGTCGACGTACTTCTGCACCACCTCGAGGGTCTTCTCCCCGGCGCGGCGCACGGCGATCCCCTCGGCGATGGTGCCGGCGGCGGGGAGGGTCACGGGCGAGCCGTGGGCGATCGCCTCCTTCATGCTCGGGATCTGCGTGGTCTCGACGCCGTAGACCTTGATGCGCGGGTTGGTCTCCTTGATGGCGACGGCGATGCCGGAGATGAGCCCGCCGCCGCCGACGGCGACGACCACCGCTTCCATGTACGGGTTCTGCTCGAGCAGCTCGAGGCCGATGGTCCCCTGCCCCGCCATGATCAGATCGTCGTCGAAGGCGTGGACGAAGACGCGCTTCTCGAGGTCGCGCAGGCGGCTCGCCTCCTCGTACGCCTCGTCGTAGTTGGTGCCGTGGAGGACCACGCGGCCGCCGTAGTTGCGCGTGCTCTGCACCTTGCTGATGGGGGTGACCTCGGGCATCACGATGGTGGCGTCGATGCCGAGACGGGTCGCGTGGTAGGCGACGCCCTGCGCGTGGTTGCCGGCGCTGGCGCAGATGACGCCGCGGGCACGCTCTTCGGCGGAGAGCGACATGAGCTTGTTGCAGGCGCCGCGCTCCTTGAAGGAGCCGGTCATCTGCAGGTTCTCGAGCTTGAGCCAGCAACGGGTGCCGGTGAGGTTCGAGAGGTGCTCGCTCAAGGTGCAGGGAGAGAGGTGGACCGCGTCTCCGATCCGTTTGCGCGCCCGCTCCACGTCCGCGAAGGTGATCACGGCGCGCATTGTGAACCTGCTTGGGCACCGGGACCAGCGCACCGGGACCAGCGCGACCAGATCTTGACGGGAGCGCGCGTCCGGTCGAAAGGTTCCCGCCTGGCAATGCGAGCCTTGGCGAGAGCGGGACGGGGCAGGATGGGCGCGCGGCGCGGCTGGTGCGCGTTCGGGCTCGGTCTGATCCTCACGGCGGCGGGCTCGCTGGCGGTGGCGGCGGACGCGAGCTCCGGCCAGGTGAGCGAGCGCCTGTCGCGGCTCGAGGGGGACGAGACGCACCGGGCGGTCACCAGCGGCTACGTGACGCGGGCGAAGATCGCGCTCGAGCGGGCGAGCAAGCTGCGCGCGAGCGGAGACGGCACGAACGCGGCGGTCGCCGAGCAGAGCGCGGCCGTCTGGCTCGACGCGGCCGAGACGCTGGCCCGGGCGGTCGACCGCGAGAGCGAGGCGGCGTCGCTGGAGCTCGGTGTGCTCGATGCCGGCGCCCGGGTGGAGCGCGAGCGCTCGCTGCTCGAGGAGGCGCTGGGCAACGCGGGTCGACGGCGGGCCGAGCTGGCGCGCCTCGAGCGAGAGCGCAGCTCGGTGGCCCCGCGCGTGCGCACGGCGGACATCGACGGCGGCGTGAGCGCACCGGGCAAGTCCGCGAGCAAGGCGCCGGAGCGCGCCGAACGTGCCGAACGTGACGGTGGCCTCGAGCTGCACATGCCGGGCGCGTCGGGCTCGTCAGCCACTCCGGGAAAGCGCAGCACCTCGGGCGAGGAGTCTCCGCCGTGAGGATCTGCGCCCTCCGCATCGGATTGACCGCAGCGCTGTCCCTCGCGCTCTCGGCCTGCGCCGCGGGCAATGCGGAGTCCCCGGCCTGGAACGAGCTCGAAGCGGTGCACACCACTCCGGCGGTCCGCGAGGCGGCGGCGCTGGCGCCGGTCCCCTTCGCCGCGGCCGAGCGCGCGCGCATCGCGGCGGAGCACGCCTGCGACAGCGGGCACGACGCGGCCTGCGAGGCGGCGGTCGACGAGGCGCTCGCCGGCTACGCGCTCACCGAGGCGACGGCGCGCGGCGTTCGCGCCAAGACCCGGGCCGAGGCGGCGCGCGCCAGCCTGACCGAGCAAGGGCGCGCTGCCGACGAAGCGGCCGCCGCGCGCACGACCGCAGAGCGCGAGGCGAGCGAGCTCGGGGCCGAGCTCGAAGTGGCGACCCACGTGGTTCCCCCGCGCGCCAGCGGTCCGGCGCCCGCCGCACGCGAGGAGGCACGTCGTCGCGCCGCCGCGAGCCTCGCCGAGGACGCCGAGCTCCTCTGCGACGCGGCCAAGCTCGCGGGCGCCGCTGCGAGCGCTGCCAGCGCCACCGACGACCCGGCCTTGCTCAAGATCCGCGACGAGCTCACGACGAAGCCCGCCGCTGGTGCGGCCGGTGCCGGTCCGCTCCTCGACGACGCCACGCGCGCCCGCGCCGCCTGCCTCTCCCAGCTCACCGCCGCCCGCGCGCGCGGCACGGCCATCGACAGCGAGGCCGAGGCGATCCTCGCGGCCATCTCGGCGCGCGGTCTCGGCGACGACCTCACCGTGCACCGCGACGAGCGCGGCGTGCTCGTCGTCCTCGAAGCGCCGTTCGACAAGGACCACCTGACGACGCACGCCAGCGACGCGCTCAAGGCGCTCGCCGCCATCGCCCTCGCCCACCCGAGGAGCGCGCTGCAGCTGGTGGCCCACGACGCAAGCGGGAGCGAGAAGAGCGGGACCGAGACCGCGGAGCACCGTACCCTGGTCGAGCACCGCCTCGACGATGCCGCGCACCTCCTCGACGCCGCCGGCATCAGCGCCGCCCGCCGCCACGCCGTCCGCGCCTACGACCGTCTGCCGATCGTCGACCCCGCCGATGCCGCCCACCGCGCCCGCAACGAGCGGCTCGAGGTGGTGTTCGTTTCGAGCTGAGTCGTCAGGCTAATTTGTAGCCGTAGCCGTAGACCGTCAAAATGTGCAGCGGCTTGTCCGGGCTGCGCTCGATCTTCTTGCGCAGCTTGACGATGAAGTTGTCGACGGTGCGGTTGGTCGAGTTGGGCTGCAGGCCCCACACCTTGGCGAGGATCTCCTCGCGGCTCACCGCCTGGCCGGCGCGCTCCACCAGCATGCGCAGCAGCTCCACCTCGTAGAACGAGAGGGTGTGTGACTGGCCGCGGACGCTGAGCGTGTGGCTCGAGAGGTTCACCTTCGCCTCGCCGATGTCGACCATCTCGACCAGCGGCGCGCGCGAGACGCGGCGGAAGATGGCGCGCATCCTCGCCACCAGCTCGTTCACGCTGAACGGCTTGGTCACGTAGTCGTCGGCGCCCGCGTCGAGCC
>JAMFST010001122.1 GCA_026225435.1 Labilithrix luteola | reverse complement strand
GGGCGGCGATGACTGATGCCACGGAGCAGCGATTCCGCGGTGTTCTCGCGGCGAGCACGCGTCGCTCCGCCCTTGGCCGCCTTCTCGAGCTGGACTGGAATACCTACCTGGTCGACAACATCAACGTGAAGGTCGACATCTCGTCGATGGCCAACGCGCTCGAAGTTCGCTGCCCCTTCCTCGACAACGACGTCGTCGAATTCGCCGCGCGCGTGCCGCTGCACATGCTCGGGCTTCTGCGTGGCAAGCGACTGCTTCGTCGGGCGGTCCACGATCTGGTCCCCGGACGGATCCGCCGGCGGCGAAAGCGCGGCTTCGGCCTGCCGCTGCGGAAATGGCTCAAAGGTGACCTCGGCGGCCTGGCGCGCGAAGTGCTGCTCGACGGGACGGCGCGCGACCGAGGGCTGTTCGAGGAACGCGAGGTTCGCCGCCTCCTCGGCGCTCTCGATACTTCCTACGAGGCGCCCGACCGCGTGTGGACGCTCCTCATGCTCGAGCTCTGGTTTCGTACGTTCGTCGACCGCTCGCCCGCGTCCTGACGGCGGCTCGGTCATCGTCGACAGTAGATGCGCCAGTCCCCCTGCTGATCGGTCAACGAAAAGCGCTCGTGCAACGCGCGACGAACCTCGGGAGGGTAGCGGTCCTGCAGCACGTTGACCTCGTCCAGGGGGCGCTCGAGCAAGCTGTCCTCCATCACCACGCCGGCGATCTGCGGGCGATCGACCTCGGAGATCCAGAGGCTCACGGGGAAGAGGCCACGCCGCACCAGGTGGGTCGTCTGGAATGGCGGGATGATGATGCGCCCGTCGAGCGCAAGCTCGATCCCGATCTCGTCACCGAGCATCACGTCGCCAGCGCCGGCGTGGCAGAGGGAGCGCGCACGCTCCATGGCTCTCCGGCTCGCCGGGACGCGCGCCGCCACCTGCTCGACCGAGCTGCGCACCGAGGCTACGCCGGTCCACAGCGACTGCCCGAACGCGGCGGCGGCCAAGGCGATGCGGGCGTGAGGCCCGAGTAGAGGCAGCGGAGCGCGCGAGACGACGACCAGCGCGGCGACGCAGGGCTCCATCCAGTAGTTCGTCGCGCTCCCGATCTTGGCGCCGCAAACGACGGCCCAGGCGAGGCTGGCGCCGAGCGCTCCCAGCGCCAGGGCGACACCGGGCTCCTTCCGCAGGCGCCACCCGGCGGCGAAGGCTCCGGCGATGGGCAGCCCGAGGAACTGCAGCCGCGAAGGGACCTGATCCACCCATTGTGCAGCGCTCAGCGGCTGCCCGGTCGAGAGGAGCAGGTGTGTCAACCATCTACCGTCACTGACACACTGGAGCACGAGCATGATGGTCAGTGCCAGGCCAACTCCGGCGAGCAGTGCTGGCAGCGCACGGAGCCGGCGGAGGAACAGATCGACGATCACGACGCCAGCGGCCAGCCCGACGACGTTGGGCTTGAGGAACGGGGCGAGGGCGAAGAGCAAGGCGCCGATCGCATCGACGCGACCGCGCTGGCTACAGCGCACCAGGCCGATCCCGGCGACGAGCACCGCCAGCGAGTCCGGCCGTCCAGAGGCGCCGAAGAGGGTGAGGGAGTAGACCCCGGCGACGAAGATGGCGCCGAGGAGCGTCAGGCGTCGCGTGTCGGGCCGCGCCCCGAGCACCGTGACCGCCAGCACCCCGAACCAGG
>JAMFST010001121.1 GCA_026225435.1 Labilithrix luteola | reverse complement strand
GTGAGCGCGTCCCAGCCGAGCGCGGTCGACCACACGCGGTCGCTGTTCTGGGCGATCTGGTGCATGAGATCGGCATCCCAGACGGCGACCAGCTTCCGGTGGATGAACTGCACCCGATAGAGTTCGCCGTAGCGCTCGCGCAGCGCCAGCGGCGCGGCGACTCCGCCCCGAAGGAGAGCGACGAGGTTCCGCAAGCCCGCGATCAAGCCGTCCTCTCCCGGCATCTCGTGCGGCGGGACGACCGGAGGTGACGAGGCGAGCGGCTTGCCGGATGTTCCGATGATCTTTTGCAGGTCGGAGTCGTCGGCGGGTCGCGCGGAGCTCATCCGGATGGCTTAACACGCCTACGGACGATTTCGTGATCGGCGGGCTCTCTCGCCGCCATTGAGGCGGCGGAGGTCGTCTTCACCATGGAAATCCGCCGTCTTGCCCTCGCTCTGTCCGCCCTCGTCCTCGCCGTTCCCGCCTGCGGTGGAAGCTCTCTCGACGGCGAGGCGTCTGCCGACCAGGGCTCCGCGGC
Source organism: Labilithrix luteola (assembly GCA_026225435.1). Lineage (GTDB taxonomy): Bacteria > Myxococcota_A > Polyangia > Polyangiales > Polyangiaceae > JAMFST01. Next base: position 3,132 of record JAMFST010001121.1, on the reverse strand, counting down.
CACGACGGTCTTCGGCGGCAAGGTCTCGGGCGGCGACGCCGGTGCCCCCGCGACGCCGAGCAAGACGCTGGTCTTCGACACGGGGCCGGCGACGTCGCAGGGGGTTCCGAGCGGCGCCTTCCGGGACGAGATCAGCGAAGGCGGAAGTCTCCTCGCCGGGACGACGATCAAGGTGACCTACGGGTGGAACCGCGCGCTCATCGCGACCGGCGCGGTGTACTTCGAGACGCCGTGGAAGGTCACCGTCGCGTACGTCGCCACGATCGACGGCGTGGTGCAGAAGGACGAGGTCCCGATGCCGGTCGTGGACAACGCCGACCCCGAGGCGACCCTCGAGCTGCCCGCCACCGCGAAGGAAGTGGGGCTCGCCTTCCACACGGTCTGCACGAAGACCGCCGCGGACGGCACGGTCACCACGCTGGCCGATCACTTCGACTACGCCGACAAGACCACCGACGCTCCGTACACCTTCGCCCTCGTCTCCAGCGAAGCGGCGAAGAACGTCGTCTTCGACACCGGGCCCGCGACGTCGCAGGGCGTACCCAGCGGCGCGTTCCGCGACGAGATCGTCGAAGGGGGCAGCCTCGCCGCCGGCACCCGGGTGGCCCTCACCTACGGCGAGGTTCGCGCCGCCATCGTCTCGCAGGTCGCGGAGCTGCCGTCGCCGCACCACACCACCGTCTCGTACCTCGCGGCCTTCGACGGCGCGGCGCTGGGCGACGAGGTCGTGATGCAGGACGTGGAGTCCTCCTCCGTCTCGACGGGCCAGAGCTGGCTGTCGTGGGTCGACATCCCCACCTCGGCGAGCAGCGTGGGCCTCGTGTTCCACGTGCAGGTCACCACGACCGCCGCCGACGGGACCACCTCGGTGCTGGCGGACGACTACGACTACGCCGACAAGCCGTCTTCCGCGCCGTACCTCTTCACGCTCAGCGGCGCGTCGAAGCGGTGAAGCGTCGGGAAGCCTGCAGGATGTAGGTCAATGAGCGACATGATCACTGCGTCGCGAGAATGGGGGGAGGACGCCGCAAGAACGTGCGTTTCCGACCCACTGAAACGTGAGGTGACGAGCGATGTAGCTGGTTGGGCTCACGTGTCGGTGCTTGGAAGGGCGTCGCCGGGGTTCGCGCCCCTGCTCGGCCCCTCCGCTCCACCGTCAGGAATTCTCGATGAACAGGACGATCGTCGCTGCCTCTGCTGGTCTCGCGCTCTTCGGAGTGCTCGGTTGCTCGGGAAGCGCCAGCGAGAGCTCCTCGGCCTCCGGCGCAGCGGTCTCCTCGGAGACCCGCCACGTCGACTTCCCGTCCAAGTCCGGCGTGGCCACTCCCGACGCGAAGACCGGCAACACGGTCCAGTATTACGGCGGTTCGGTCATTCCCAATCCGAAGGTGTACGTCGTGTGGTGGGGTGATCCGTCGAAGTTGACCTCCTCGCTCACCGCCACCAAGGGCGGATCGCGGACTTCTTCACCGGCATCACCAACAGCAAGTTCATCGACTGGATGAACGAGTACGACACCAACCTCGACGCGCAGGTTGGCTCGCACAAGGGGCAGGCTGGGACGAACCAGCTCATCGGCCGCGGTAACTACGCCGGAGCGCTGACTCTCACCAACATCCCCTCGGGCGACGTCACCGACGCGCAGATCCAGACGACGCTCGACGACGCGTTCACCGCGAACACCTTGCCCCAGCCCGACGAGAACACGATCTACGCCATCTTCTTCCCCAGCTCGGTCTCGATCTCCCTCGGCGGCGACGAGAGCTGCGCGACCTTCGGCGCCTATCACGAGGCGACCACCGAGACGACGCGCCACGCGGCCTACTACCTGGTCGTTCCGGACTGCGGGACCAGCTTCTCCGACTACACCAGCGTCACGTCGCACGAGCTCATCGAAGCGACCACCGACGCCTTCCCCACGCCGGGCTCGAGCCCCGACTATCCGCAGGCGTGGAACGACAAGAGCGGCAACGAGGTCGCCGATCTGTGCGAGTCGAGCTCGGGCAGCATCGTCACCCCGACGGGCACCTTCACGGTGCAGGGGATCTGGGACGAGACGACCCAGAAATGCATCACCACGCGCACGTACAAGGACGACTACAGCGTGTCGTTCGCGACGCCGACCCTGGCCACCACGCCGGGCAAGAGCAGCACCGTGACCCTGAGCACCGCGACGACCGCCGGCTCGGCGCAGCCTCTCGCCCTCTCGGTCACGGCACCGGCGGGCGTCACGGCGCAGCTCAGCGCCCCGACCGTCACCTCCGGTCAGTCTGTGACGCTCACCATCACGGCGACGAGCGCCGCAGCGAGCGCGCAGGTCGTCGTCCGTGCCGACGGGACGACCGGGAGCGCGACGCAGACGCATACCGCGGCGCTGCTCCTGAAGTGAACGGGCGCTAGCGCTTGCGCGGCGTCCAGTGGACGGCGTACTCGGCGGCGCCGGTGGCCTCGTCGTAGCGCGCGATCCGCACCTCGCCGTCCACGCGGAAGATGACGAGCAGCGCCGCCAGGGCCCCCTGCAGCCCCTCGAGGAAGCAGATGAGCGAATAGCGCTTCGATGGATAGTCGCGAAAGACGAACACGCCCTCCGTCTCCGAGCGCGCCTCGTAGCGAAGGGTCAGCACGTTCTTCGTGAGGTGCGGGACGAGGCGCTGCGACTGACGGAACATCGCCGCCGGGGTGGCGCCGAAGATGTTCTCGCTCATCTCGACGAAGCCATGCAGCAGCGGGCGTTGCCAGATGTCCACCATCGTCTCGGTCCACAGGCGCACGTTGCCGTCGGCGCCGACGACCGCGCGGATCGCGTCGCTCACGCGCATGTGGAGGTCCATCGAGACCCACTGGACCCCGAGCGTCCGATCGATCTCGGCCAGCGCTTCGGCGCCGACCGACGCGCGGATGGTGGCGTGCTGCTGTGGAGGGAGACGACTCGCCGCCTTGAGGAGCGTCTGGGTGAGCGCCGCGCGGACCTTGAGCTCGGGCTGGGGTTGCACGGACAGGACGCCAGCGTACCGAACGATGGGCGTCCGGCGCACGAGGTTGCGGCGCGCCTGAACGTCAGTGTCCGCACCGTGGAGAGCGATCTGAAGCTCGCGCTCAAGCATTGTGCGGAAAGCCTTGACCACAGGCTGC
>JAMFST010001120.1 GCA_026225435.1 Labilithrix luteola | reverse complement strand
GGGACGTGCACATCGTCCGGTACCGGGGCTCGCGCGCGGGAGGGGCCGTTGCTCTTGGCGGTCAGCTTCATGTGACTAGGTCACGAGAATGAGCCTTCTTGCGGGAAATTCAAGGTCTCCTAGGTTGACCAGGTCACAAATCGTGACTGCCAACGACGAGGCCTCCATGAAGCTCTTGCACATCGACTCCAGCATCCTCGGCGACGCTTCGGCGAGCCGGCACCTCACGAAGGGGGCGGTCGAGCGGCTCCGCGCGGGCAACCCCGCGCTCGAGGTGACGTACCGCGACGTCGCCGCCGCGCCGATCGCCCACCTGACGCGCCCGGCCGACGTCGATCCCGACGAGGACTCCACGCGCGCGCTCGAGGAGTTCCTCGCCGCCGACATCGTCGTGATCGGCGTCCCCATGTACAACTTCGCCATCTCTTCCCAGCTGAAGGCCTGGGTGGATCGCATCCTGGTCGCGCGGCGGACCTTCGCCTACGGACCCGAGGGGGTCAGCGGGCTGGCGGGCGGCAAGCGGATCATCCTCGCGGTCACCCGCGGCGGCTTCTACGGAGGCGAGACAGGGCGCGCGGAGGAGTACGCCGAGTCGTACCTGCGCGCGGTCTTCGCGTTCATCGGGATCACCGACATCCAGGTCCTGCTCGCCGAGGGGCTCCTGTTCAACCCGGCCGCGCGCGACGAGACCTTGACCCGCGCCCTCGCCAGCGGCTCGTTCGCGAGCTGATTCTCGCGCTCGCTCGCTCGCTCAGTCGAGGCGGGTCGCGGCGACGCTCAGCTCGTAGCGGCTCTGGGTCGCCGGATCGGCGACGGTGGCGATGGCCGCGGGCTTTCCCGGAGTGACGAGCGCGTCGCGGACCATCTCCACCTTGCGGACCGACGCGCCGGCGTCGCCTGCGCGTGCCGAGTTGTCAGCGCGTTACTTCGAGGCGACCTGCGTCGGCCCGGCGACGGCCGGCTGGTTCTCGAGGTGGTTCATGTACGTGAGCTCGCGCGAGGTCTTGCCGTTCTTCAGCTCCGTCACTTCCACCATGTGGAAGGGGGTCGGCGCGCCCTCGCGGGTGACGGTGATGACCATCTCCTGCACCGTCACCGTACCGGCCGACCAGATGCCGGTCACCTTGGTGTTGGTGGAGGGGAAGGCCTTGAAGCCCGCGGCGTAGTCACGCTCGATCGCGTCCTTGCCGACGAGCGGCTCGACGTCGCCGACGCTGTCGAGGACCGCGTCCTCGTTCCACTGCTGCATCAACCCCTCGAGGTCCTTCTCGTCGTAGAGGTCGTCGGCCTTCTTCACCATGGCGCTCTGCGCTTCCTCGCGCGGCGTCGCCTTGGCGATGAGGATCTCGCTCTCGCGCTCGCCGAGGCTGGTCAGAGCCGGGATCGCGCGGGCCTTGCCCTTCATCACGCCAGCCTGGGTCAGGACGGTGCGCGCGTCGAAGTAGGTATGCTGCTCCTTCACTTTTCCGTCCGCAGTGAACCAGTCGATGGAGACGCCCTGGTAGCCGACGGCCTTGCCCGTGGCCGGGACGCCCGGCATCAGCGGACCGCCGGTGTTCGTGCCGACGAAGGTCCACTGGACGATGGCGGCGTCGCCGTTGATGAGGACGCGGTCGGCGCTGTACTTGCCGTCCGGAACGGCCTTGAACTCCTCGGAGAGGCGCGCCTGGAAGACGTCCTTGCCCTGGCGGAGCGGCAGGCCGGCCCCCTTGAAGACGGCGCGGTCGGCGTAGAAGCCCGCGGTAGCCGCGGCGTCGTGCGCGTTCATCGCGACGAACATCTCCTTGATGGCGCGCGTCTCCAGGTCGGACAGCGGCGGGCGCGGCGCGACCATCGTGCCCGGCTCGGCGGCGCTCAACGTGGTGCTCGCCACGGCCGGCATGGGGGTCGCCCCGCTGCACGCGACGAGCGACCCGAACATCGAAACCGAGGCAACCAGGAGGGGTAGAGAAGTTGACTTCATTGACCCCACTGGTGTGCGGCACTCCGACCAGGTACGCAAGGTCTCAATCCCGTTACTTTTGTGTGATCCAGGGGCGGATAACCCGCGATCCAGGCCCTCCGGCGTGTGTCAGGAGAGCTGCTGGAGCCAGTCGGCGACCCGCTCCCAGGCGCTCCTCGCCCGGTCGGTCGTGACGATCTCCATGTGCCCGGGCGCCGCCCCGCCGTCGTCGCTCCGCTCGATGACGAGGCTGGTGGTCGGCGCGCTCGTCTCCGCCATCATCGCCGCGACACTGTCCGGAGGGCTGACCAGGAGATCGCCGCGGCTGGCGAGCGCGAAGATCGGCACCGTCACCTGCGGAAGCGCGGCGCGATAGTCGCGGGTGCCGTCCTCCGAGACCCACGCTCCTTCTTCCACGACGCGTGTGAGCTGCGCGAGCAGCGCGAGGTCAGGGCGCGCCTCGGCATCGCTCCCGAGCTTCAGCGCCTTGAAGGCGCCGCGCTTCAACATCCAGCGCGCCGCCGAAGGCTCGTAGGCGCGCAGCCAGATGCTGCCGGCGATGGACACCAGCGCGTCGGCCTTCAGCGCGCCGATGGCTTGCGAGGCGAGGGCGGTGTGCGCGCCGAGCGAGTGCCCGACGACGACCACCGGGCCGGTCTTCGTCCGGAAGCGCGCGCTCTGCACGATGGCGGGGAGGTCGCGCTGCACGAAGTCGTCGTAGCCGGCGTCTTCCCGCTTCTCGCTGTCGCCGTGGCTGCGGAAGTCGAAGGCCACGGTGCGCCACCCGCGGCTGGCGAAGAAGCGGGCGAACCCGGCGCGCTCGTACTCCCCGCGGCGCGTCATCATGGCGTGCGCCAGGATCAGCGTCCCTCGTCGCGCCGTCCGCCAGGGGGGCTCACGCACGTCGGCGCGGAGCTTCGCCCCGTCGGCGGTCTCCACGTCGATCGACTCGCGTCGCTCGCGCGGTGCAGCTGGGCGGTCCTTCACTCGCGATCCTCTCGGCCGATCATCCTATCCTCTTCGAAATGTACAGGGATGAGCAGATCGCCCGGCTGGTGGCATCGGGCTGGGCGCGGTGTGGCTCGATCGCGGGCGCGGTCGCGCAGGCGGGGCTTCCGGCGGTGACCGAGGAGTACCTGGCCGCGACGTTCTCCGCGGAGCAGTGGACGGCGGCGGCGCGCGCCACGAAGGCGCTCGAGACGCTCTTCGCCGACGCGCGCTTCGCGTCCGACGTGACCTACGGCGTCCTCCTCGTGCCCGATCCGACGAAGCTCGACACGCGTCGGCCGATGGACCCCGAGGTGCGCCGCGATCAGCTCGGTAAGCCCGTCGCCGATGTCTTCGACCCGCAGCTTCCGGCCGGTCGGCTGGGCGTGCGGCCGGGACGCGCCTGGAGCCTGGTGGTGACCGTGATCGGCCGCCAGGGGATCTCGCTCGGCAGCTACGACGACGTCACCGGCGCGCCGGCGAGCG
>JAMFST010001119.1 GCA_026225435.1 Labilithrix luteola | reverse complement strand
GAGCCGACCAGCCCGCGCGCGGGAGAAGTGATCCTCTCGATCGCCGACGGCTACGACGAGATCGAGGACTACAAGCGCCTCGAGACGACCTACAAGACCGCCGTCACGCAGTACCTGCCGGGGCAGTCGTGGGCGCGCACGCAGGCCGATCCGGCGGCGGTGGCCACGGCGCGCGCCACCATCGAGGCGCACCTGCGCGAGTCGGCGCTGCGCCTGCACGCCCGCGCGCAGAAGGACAAGTCGAGCCTCGCCGAGTACCAGGCGGCTGCAGGTTTGTACAAGGTGTACCTCGGCGCCTTCGACAAGGAGCCGCGCGCCTACGAGATGCACTACAACCTCGGCGAGATCGAGCTGCACCACACCGGGGACATGGGTGACGCGGCGACGAACTACCTCGCCGCGGCGCGCGCCATCCCCGCCGATCAGGCGAAGACCGAGCCGCTCAAGTCGATGCGCCACGACGCGCTCTACGACGCGCTCGCGGCGCTCGAGCGGCAGCGCACCATCGAGCTGGAAGGTCGGCCGAAGAACGCGCCGGTGACCGACAAGGCGGGCGCCGAGAGCGAGACGGACAAGAAGTTCGCCGAGGCGCTCGACCTGTACGCCGAGCTGTATCCCAACGATCCGGCGCTCCCCGAGCTGCTCTTCCGCCAGGGGCGCCTCTATTACGATCACGGCGTCTACGATCCGGCGGTGCAGATCTGGGGCAACCTGGTGGAGCGCTTCCCGCGCAGCCAGTACGCCGCCGCCGCTGGTGATCTCATCCTCGACTCGTTCAACCGCGCCAAGGACTACGGGAACATCGAGACCTGGGCGCGTCGGTTGAAGACCGCGCCGGCGTTCTCCTCGCCGACCGAGCAGGCCAAGCTGTCGACGCTCATCGTGCAGGCGGTGTTCAAGCGCGGCGAGAGCGAGTCGGCCAAGGGGGATCACGCCGCGGCCGCGCAGTCGTACCTGCGCGCCGCCAAGGAGTTCCCCAACGACAACCGCGCGGCGCAGGCTTGTGTGAACGCGGAGCTCGAGGCCCAGAAGGCGGGCGACGTGGACACCTTGCGCGCCGCCTCGCAGCTGGCGCTCACCGGTGCGTACCGCGATCGGGCGGAGGCGCCGCTGGCGGCGTGGACCGCGGCGGGCACGTTCCAGGCGATGGGGCTGCTCGGCGACGCCGCGGAGCTCGACGAGGCGCTCGTCTCCAACGGCAACCACCCGGCCTTCGCCAAGTTCGAGCACAAGAAGGACGCCGCCTACAACGCGGTCGTCCTGCGCCAGGCGACCGGCGAATCGGACAAGGCGGTCGCCGACGGCAACGCCTACCTGCGCGAAGCGGGGGACGGCGTCGAGGCGGATGAAGTCGTGTTCCTCATGGGGCGCGCCGAGGAGAATGCGGGGCACTCCGACCGCGCGGCGACCTTGTACAAGAAGTACCTCGCCCACGCGAAGAACGTGGACCACCGCGCCCAAGGGTACCTGCTCCTCGCGCAGGCGCAGCTGAAGATCGGCGACGAGCACGGCGCCGAGGCGTCGCTCAAGGACGCCGTCTCGATGGGCAAGCGCTACAAGGGGCAGCTCGGCCCCGAGGGCAAGGCGGCCGCCGCGCACGCGCG
>JAMFST010001118.1 GCA_026225435.1 Labilithrix luteola | reverse complement strand
GCGCGCCGGGGTCTCGGTCGCCACCTTCTACCTGCACCTCGACTCCAAGGAGCGCGCCTACGAGCGGGTGATGGGCGCGCCGCCCCCGGTGAACGACGGCGAGGAGCCGCGCAGCGATCGCGGGCGCAAGACCCGGGCGGCGCTGGTGGCGGCGGCCCAGCGCTGCTTCGTCCGCGACGGGTACAACGGCGCGCGCATCCGCGACATCGCCTCGATGGCGCGGACCTCGATGGCCTCGTTCTACTCGTACTTCGACTCCAAGCGCGCGGTGCTCGAGGCGGTGATGAACGCGGTGGCCGACGAGCTGCGCGTCTGGTCGGCGGCGACCGAAGGGGCGCAGTCGCGGTCCCGCGGCGCTTCGATCGAGACGCGTATCCGGCGGGTCATCGAGCACTACTTCCTCAACTACGAGCGCTACGCGCGGCTGGTGCTGCGCATCGACGAGGCGGTGGCCGTCCATCCGGACATGATGCCGCTGCGCCTGGCGGTGCATGCCAGCTTCGCCGCGCGCATCACCCGCAGCCTGGCCCGCTGGCAGGCCGACGGGCTGGCCGACCCCGCGCTCGACGCCAGCCACGCCGGTGACGCGCTCGCCGCCATGGTCGGTCACTCGGCGCGCGTCTGGCTGACATTTGGACAGAAGCACGACCGCAAGGTCGCCATCGACACCCTGGTCCGGCTCTGGGTGCAGTCGGTGCAGGCAACGAACGTGACCGTCACCAAGGAGCGACCATGAACAAGGCACGAATCAACGGCGCCGATCTCGCCTTCACCGACAGCGGACCGCGTGGAGGCACCCCGGTGGTGCTCTCGCACTCGCTCTTCTTCGACCACACGATGTTCGAGCCGCTGAGCGCGATCCTCGTGGCCAAGGGGCTCCGGGTCATCGCGCCCGACCATCGCAACCACGGTGAGAGCGATCACGGCACGCGCGCCGAGGTGTCCGTCGATCGACTGACGGAGGATCTGGCGGGGCTGATGCGCCACCTGGAGCTCGGGCGGGCGCACGTGGTGGGCAACTCGATGGGCGGTTTCGTGGCCTTGCGCCTGGCCGTGCGGCACCCGGAGCTGCTGCTGTCGGCGGCGGCGCTGGGCTCGTCGGCCGAGGAGGAGCACCAGCTCGAGGCCTTCGCTCCGCTGGTCGAGGTGCTCTGCCAGCACGGCGCGCCTCCGGTGCTCGACAACCTGATGTTCATCATGTTCGGCGACACCAGCCTGGCGAGCCGCGGGCCGGTGGTGGCCTCCTGGCGGGAGCGCATGTCCAAGCTCGGCACGTCGATCGGCGACTCCGCCTACGAGGTGATCCACCGCAAGCGGATCGTCGAGGAGCTGCGCGGGTGCAAGGTGCCGGTGCTGGCCGTCGCCGGCCTCGAGGACCACGCCTACCCGCCGCCGATCTCGAGCGACAACATCGCCAGGGCCACGGGGGGCAAGACGGTCAGCGTCGCCGCCGCCGGGCATTCGGTGTCGCTCGAGCAGCCGGACATGGTCGCGCGGCACCTGCTCGAGCACTTCGCTTCGGTCGGCGCTCCGTCGAGCTAAGGACCGAGCCCGAGGAGCGCGAGGCACACGGCGGTGGCCTCCTCGACCGTCCGCCGGGTGCGCGGGCTCCCCGAGCTCGTCGCCGGCGCGTGGGCGAAGTCGGCGATGACCGCGAAGGTGGCGTCGGCGAGGGCTCGCGGCGAGATGGCGAGGGGAGCGTGGCCGGCGGCGCGCACGCGCTCGACGAAGCGCACGGTGCGCCGCAGGGGGCGCTCGCGGGTCTCGGTCCAGATCTCCGCGATGACCGGGCTCACCATCGCCTGGTGCTCGATCACGCGCAGCACGGCGGCGTGCGCCGCGTAGATCTCGAAGAAGCCGCGCACCGCCCGGCGGGCGACCAGCACCACGTCGTCCGCGTCCACGTCGGGGAGCTCGTGCGCGGCCAGCGCCAGGTCGCGCAAGCGCTCGGCGACGGCCTGGAAGACGTCGTCCTTCGATGCAAAATACACGTAACAGGTGGCGCGCGACACGCGCGACGCCTCGGTGATGTCGGCGATGGTCGTGTTGGCGTAGCCGCGCTCGGCGAAGACGAGGGTGGCCTTCTCGACCAGGAGAGCGCGCGTCTCGCTCCCCTGCCGGTCACGCGCGGTGCGGGTCGCCCACTCAGCCACCGCTCTTGCCTGCTCCCCGTAGCTCCGCCTCGATGCGCTGGCGCAGGCGGTACTTCTCCACCTTGTTGGTCGGCGTGCGCGGAAGGTCGTCGATGATGCGCACGTGCTTGGGGCGCATGAACTTCGGCATCGTCTCGCGGGCGAAGTCGTGGACGGTCGCCTCCTCCAGCGTCGCGCCCGGCGTCGCCACCACGAAGGCCACGATGTCGTCCTCGTCCCCCTCCGCGCTGGGGATCGCCAGCACCGCGCTGAACTGGACGTGCGCGTGCTGGTTGAGCATGTCCTCGACCTGGAACGACGAGAGGTTCTCGCCGCGCACGCGCATGCGATCGCCCATCCGGTCGACGAAGTAATAGAGCCCCTCCTCGTCCCGTACCGCGGCGTCGCCGGTGTGGAACCACAGGTTGCGGAAGGCGTTCACCGTCGCCTGCGGCTTGCCGAGGTACTCGTGGAGGAAGAGGTGCGGGATCTTCGGACGGAGCGCGAGCTGACCGGCCTGGCCGACGGTGCACTCGTCGTCGTTCTCGTCGCGGATGGAGACGTCGACGAAGGCGGTCGGCCGCCCCATCAGCCCCTTGCGCGTCACCTTTGCGCCGTCGAGCACCGTCACGCCGAGCTCGTGGGCGCGGGCGATCATCTGCTCGTGCGACATGCCTCGATACGATGCGTCGGGCGTCCCTTCGCCGGCGGCGGTCTCCTCGAGCAGGCACCACACCGGCGCCCCCGACTCGGTCTGCCCGAAGCCGGCGGTGACGAAGTCGAACCCGAAGCGCTGCGAGACGGCGTGGTGGTGCAGCGGCAGCGGCTGCATGTGCACCTTGTTGAGGGTGCTGGCGCGGTCGTCCGGGCTCTCGGGCGCCTTCATCAACCAGGGGATCATCACGTCGAGGAGGATGGCCGCGGTCACGCTGCGCTTCTCGATGCGGCGCCAGAAGTCGGTCGGGCTGAAGCGATCCCAGATGGCGCACTCGGCGCCGGCCCACATCGCGCGCACCACGTTCGCGATGGCCCCGCCCACGTGGTACATCGGCAAGTCGTTGTAAACTACATCCGTATCGACGATCGGCAGGCGGAGCGCCAGGCTGTACTGCGCCATCCAGCGGTGCGGCTGCACGACCCCCTTGGCCGCGCCGGTGGTACCCGAGGTGTAGACCACGTTGGCCGCGTCGCTCACGGTGACGCGCACGTCGGGCGCCGCGGCCGGGGCGACCAGCTTGGCCCAGGGGATCTCGGTGGCCGCCGCGTGGAGCGCGACGCGATCGGCGATGTGATCGTGCGCGCCGGGCGGCGCCTGGTAGACGATCACCGGCGGGCGGTTCGCCAGGGCGGGGAACACCTCGTTGAGCGCCGGCAGCAGCTTCGTGTCGGTGACGATCAGCTGCGGCGCGGTGTCGTCCAGCTGGTAGGTCAGCAGCCGCCCGTTGTAGGCGAAGTTCACCGGGCAGTAGAGCGCGCCGGCGCGCCAGATGCCGTACATGAGGAACGTGCTGATCAGCGGGTTGGCGCAGAAGACCGAGACGCGATCCCCCTTCTTGATCCCCAGCGCGGCGAGGTTGCCGGCGATCGACGCGGCGCGCTCCGCCAGCTCGGCGAAGCTGACCGTCACGTCGTCCTCGCCGTAGTACACCGCCGTCTTCGCGCCCGCCTTTGCGGCCCAGTGCTCGAGGCGCTCGGTGACGAGCTCTCCGTCCGCGCGCAACCGGTCGACCAGCTCCTGTTCGGTCATGGGCTCTCCTTCGTGGTCATGGGCGGGCGCCGAACGACGGGCGGCCGAGGTGCTCCGGCAGGACGGCGTAGACGTCGCGCACCCACTCGCAGAGCAGAGCACGGCTGTCGCGCGGATCGATGATGTCCTGCACGCCGAAGTGCTCGGCCGTGAGGAAGGGAGAGGAGAGGGCGGACAGGACGTTCCCGAGGCGCTCGGTCTCCGCGGCGCGCGCGGCCGGGTCCGTGATCTTCGCCAGGTCGGCGCGGAAGGCCGCCTCGACGCCCCCCTTGCTCGGGAGCGAGCCCCAGTCGCCCGACGGCCAGGCCCAGGTGCGCGTGGCGCGATGGCGGTTGACCATCCCCGCGCCGCCGACGCCGTAGACGCGGCGCAGGATGATCTCCGCCTGCGGGATCTTCGCCTGGTAGATGGCGGCGAGAGCGCGGGCGCCGAAGCGGATGGTGCCGCGCTTCTCCGCGGTGAGCCCGATGGTCATGCCGGCGACGTCGGTGAGGCTGACCATCGGCAGGTGGAACGTCTCGCACAGGTCGACGAAGCGGGTGACGGCCATCGCGCCTTCGACCCCCAGCGTGCTGCCGCGATGCGGATCCGTCGCCAGCACGCCGACCGGATGTCCGTCCAGCCGGGCGAAGGCGGTGACGGTCCCTCCGCCGTACTCGGCGTAGCGGAAGATCGAGCCCGCATCGAAGATGCCGTCGAGGATCGGATCGATGGCGTACGGCTGCTTGCCCGACCGGGGGATGGCGGAGAGCAGGCCTTCGTCGCGCCGGTCCGTCGGATCGCTGGACGCGACGATCGGCGGCAGGCCGAACACGCTCGAGGGCAGGTAGGAGAGGAAGCGGCGGATCATGTCGAAAGCGTCGGCCTCGTTGGCGGCGAAGCGCTCGGCCATGCCGTTGCGCCGGTGGACGCCGACGCCGCCGAGGCCGTTCTTCGTGAGGTCCTCGCCGGTCGACGCCTTCACCACCGGCGGGCCAGCGGTGAACACCTGCCCGATCCCTTCCACCATGATGGCGAAGTGGCTCATCACCAGGCGCGCGGCGCCGAGGCCGACCGTCGGCCCGAGGCAGGCGGACACCACCGGGACCAGCGAGAGGTTGTCGACCACCGCGTCCCAGCCTGGGTTGGTCGGGACGTAGGTGAAGCCGGCGGTCATGATCATCTTCACGCTGCCGCCGCCGCTGGCGCCGTCGAGCAGGCGCACCACCGGCAGGCGAAGCTCGCCGGCGAGCTTCTCGGAGTGGATCTGCTTCTCCCAGATGGCGGCGTCGCCCGAGCCGCCGCGGCCGGTGAAGTCGTCGGCGCCGATGACGACGCGGCGCTGGTCGATGCGCGCGGTGCCGGCGACGAAGTTGGTCGGCGTCACGTGGAGCAGCTTGCCGTCCGCGCCGTAGCTGCCGAAGCCGGCCAGCCGACCGATCTCGCCGAAGCTGCCCGGGTCGACGAGGTCGGTGATGCGCTCGCGCACGGTGCGCCGCCCCTCGGCGTGCTGCCGGGCGATCTTGTCCGGGCCGCTGAGCTGCTCGGCCATGGCGAAGCGTCGCGCGATCTCTGCCACCTCCGGCGACCAGTCGTCGCCGGCAGCCGCCTCGGTCGTGACGTCGGAGCTCGCCGCGTCGCTCGCCGCGTCGCTCGCCGCGTCGGCCCGCCCGAGGTGAAGCAGCGGGGTGTCCTCGTCGACCATCGCGCCCGGAGCGACGAGCACGCGTCGCACCACTCCCGCGCGCTCGGCGCGAAGCACATGCTCCATCTTCATCGCCTCGAGCTGCACCAGCGGCGTCCCCGCGTTCACGCGATCGCCTTCGCCGACGAGAACCCGCGCGACCATGGCCTGCAGGGGCGCCGCGACGACGAAGGAATCGCCCGGGACCGCCTCGTCGTGGACGGGCGCCTTCGCCGGTGCTGCCGGCGGCGCGAGCTCCCGGGCGTGCGCGTCGACGAACGACGTGTCCACCTTGGCGCCATCCGCAAAGAGCGGGTGGCGGAGGATGGCCCGCAGCAGCGCCACGTTGGTCGCCACGCCGTCGATCTCGAGCTCGCTCAGCGCGCGATCGGTGGCGGCGCAGGTGGCGCGAAAGTCGGTGTCGCGGACGATCACCTTGGCGAGGAGCGCGTCGTAGCGCAGGCTCGTCGCGTACCCGCGGTACCCGTAGGTGTCGACGCGCACGCCCGGACCCGACGGGGGAGTGAACGCGGTGAGCGTGCCCGCTGCCGGACGCGCGCTTCCGTCGGCGGTGATGGTCTGCAGGTTCACCCGCGCCTGCAGGGCGAAGCCGCGGACGGGCGGAGACTCGGCGAGCCCCACCTCGGCGAGCGTGGCGCCGAGCGCGATGCGGATCTGCACGCGCACCAGATCCACGCCGGTCACCTCCTCGGTGACGGTGTGCTCCACCTGCAACCGCGGGTTCGCTTCCATGAAATAGAAGCCGGGTGCTGCGCTAGCACCCGGCAGGGGCTCCCGAAGGTCGCCCGCAGCCTCCTCGGCCACCAGGAACTCGAAGGTGCCGAGTCCCGCGTACTTCACGTGCATCGCCAGCGCGCGCGCCGCCGCGAGCAGCTCGTGGCGTCGCGCGTCCGT
>JAMFST010001117.1 GCA_026225435.1 Labilithrix luteola | reverse complement strand
CCCGCCGACACACTGCGACGTGGAGCAGGTCTGGTCCGACTCTGCGCAGTCCAGGTCGATGGTGCACTCGCCGGTCGCGCCCGTTCCCTCGACGGGCTCGTCATGAGAGACGAAGCAGGCGCTCATCATCGTGGCCAAACCCACGACCAGAAGTCCTCGGTGCATCGCGATCATCGAGCGTTCCTCCTCGGGATCCTTCCCGCCTGCGGCGTTTGCAAGATTCGCGGCAGGGCACGATCGTGCGCGCTTGCGCCGCATCCTCCGCGTTTCGCGCCTTCGACGCGGTGCGCCTGCGATCTCGACTTCGCGGCAGGCGCGCTGAACCTTTCCCGCCCCGCCGTTCTGCCCGTCCGCCACGCCGAGCCCATGACACGATGAACCACCCGATGGAGCACGCGGCGCTACCTTTTCGACGTGTCCGGCAGATTTTTCATCTGCTCGGCGAGACGCGAGAGCTGTCGCCGGGGACCGAGGCTTCGCGTCAGCATTTTCTGGAAGGGGCGATGGCGATGCTCGGCGCCGTCGTCGGAGCCGCGGCGCTCGACCCGACCTACGCGCACCCCACCAAGCGCGGGGCGGTCACGATGACGCTCGCAGGGTTCGACGACGGAACTCTCCCGCTCTGCACCATCCTCGCCACGGAGGGCTGCGCCTTCAACCCGTACGAAGCCGCGATGATGCGTCGGGCTCGGCGGCTCCCTCACGTGATTCACACCTCGACCAACAGCGAGATGGTCCCGAAGAGCGTGTGGGCGCGCTCGGCCTGGGTGAACGAGTACCTCCGTCCGGCGCGCGTCGACCACTACCTGGGGACGACCTGCATGGTTGGTCCGGATGGCAACGAAGGGGTCGGAATCCTCCGCGCTGCCGGCGATCGCCCCTTCAGCGACGTGGACCGCGCGACGCTGCACCTGCTCCGGCTGGAGACGCACCGCCTCTTTCATCTGCCGGCGATCGCGCTCGCGCCGCGCGTACGAGCGACGCTCGAGTGGGTGCTCACCGGCGCGAGCGACAAGGAGATCGCCGAGCGCATGAACCTGAGCCCTCACACCGTTCGTCAGTACGTGAAGACGATCTTCAAGGCCTACGGCGTCTCGCGGCGCGCGCAGCTCGTGGCGCAGGTCGGCCGCGGTCTCGTCCCGCCGCCGGTCTGACGACGCATCCCTCATTTCGGGGACTGGCGCGATGGCCAGCGGCCATGGATCCTCGGGGGGGAGTCGAATCTGCCTGGGTGACGACGCGTCAGGCGAGATCGAAGATGAGCGCCTCAGCCGCGTGGGGCGAGAAGGGGCTCCTCGCGGGAGAGGTGGTGCAGGTTCTCGGCCACGAGGCGCGCCACCTCGTCGCGCAGCGCGGGGCGGTAGCCGAGGTGAAAGAGCGCTCGCATCGTCATGTGGAAGGGCGCGATGAGGAACTGCACGGCAGCGGCGAAGGCGCCTGCGCGACGCCCGACGTTCTGCAGCCGGAACATCTGCCGTTCCAGGTACACGTTCGAGGAGACGCGCCGCGACCCCAGCTCCAGCGCGGCCTCGTAGCGCTCGTGGCCGATGCCCACCGACAAGAACCACCCGGCGAGCTGCACGCCGAGGCCTCCGACGACCACGAAGACGGCGTCGAAGTGCCGCGCGAGGTCGCTCGCGGCGAGCATCAGGGGCACCACCCAGGCGGCGAGGAGCGCGGTCCCCAGCGGGTCGAAGACGAGAAAGGCGAGCGCCGCGAGCGCGCAGACCACCGGCCCCGCCGCCGGCACGAAGGTCGCGGCGAGGGCGAAGCCACTGCCGAGGATGAACGGCAGGGTCGCGTAGTGGATCCGGCGATTCCGCGGATCGCGATGGAACGTCTCGTACAGCGCGAGCTGTTCGCCGAGCGACACGCTGGGCTGGTGCCACCGACGCCTCACGGCAGAACGGTGAACCCCATCCGCTGGGTGAACGAGTTGTCGAAGGTCCCGAGCGCGTTGAACTGACGATAGACGGCGAGCCACCGATCGAGCTCCGGGTACATCTTGCCGAGGAGGCCGTTGTTCCCCGACAGCGAGTCGAACTCGAGCCCCCAGTGGGGCCGCCCGCCGAGCGCGTACATGCTCGTCTCGTAGCGGTACATGATCTCGGCACCGGCGTAGGTCCCGGTGATCATGTCCATCTCGATCATCGCCGTGTTGCGGCCGTGCATCATGGACAGGGGTGCGCGCGAGGCCTTGACGAAGCGCAGCGAGAAGGCCGACGTCTGGTACTGCTTACCTTGGTCGAGGGCGCGCTGGGCAATGGCGTGGATGCGATCGATGGCCGCCTGGAAGCTCGCCGAGGTGTACCCCCCGTGCCCGTCGTCGAGCGAGAAGCCGATCTCCGCGGCAAAGCCGACGCCTCCGCCCAGCCCGAGGTTGTAGATGTCGAAGGACTTGTCGACTGCCCCCGTGTCGACGAGCGTGAGCAGCGAGATGTCGATGCCCTCGGGGATGAACCACGGCTCGACGCTGAAGAGGAGGCTGAGGATCCGACCGAGCCAGTCCGGGGTGGCGGTGTGGCCCTTGGGCACGCTCGGCTGGGGAGCGAGGTTGCGCTCCGTGACGAGGCAGCGGAAATACGGGTAGTAGGTCGACGGGCTCTTCGTCGGGTCCATCGGGACGAT
>JAMFST010001116.1 GCA_026225435.1 Labilithrix luteola | reverse complement strand
GGTGCCGAGGAAGAGCATGTTGGTGCGGTCGGCCAGCGGTGTGTCGAGCGGCAGCTCGGCGACGGCATCCTTGCCCACCGGCGCGGCCTCGCCCGTGAGCGACGACTCGGCGACGGCGAGATCGATCGAGCGGAGGAGACGCGCGTCGGCCGGGACGGCGTCGCCCGCCTCGAGCTCGAGGACGTCGCCGGCCACCAGCTCGCGCGCCGAGACCATCCGCGCCGGCGGTCCGGAGGCGGCGCTCTGCGAGAGGCGCAGCGAATCACGGCGTGACCCCGACGGCGGCGACAGCGACGCGCGCGAGCCCGGTGCCGCCGTCGAGGCCAGCGAGCCCGAGGAGCCCGACGGAACCGGCGCCGGCGTGTCGGTCGTGCGCTTCGGCGCCGGCCCGGTGCGGCGGATGCGCGCGTGCGGCGTCTGCATCTTCTGCAGCGCATCCAGCGCCGCCTCGGCCCGCTGCTCCTGGAAGTACCCGAGCACCGCGTTGAGCGCGACGATGATGAGGATGGCGGTCGCGTCGCCGTAGCGCACCAGCAGCGGCTCCCCGTGGCGGGTCGAGCCGTTGACGATGGCGATGACCGCCGCGCCCATCAGGGTGAGCACGATGGGGTTGGTGAACTGCGAGACGAACTGGCGCACGCGGCTCGGTCGCGGCGGCGGCGGCAGCTCGTTGGGTCCGTCTTTTTCCAGGCGGCTGGCGGCCTCGCTCTCCGCGAGACCGCGCTCGACGTCGACGCCGAGCCGCGCGAACAGCTCGTCGGCTCTTCCCGCGTGAGAGGCCGCGCCCGAGGCCGCGCTCATCGGACTAGTTCGTCTCGTCGCAGCAGTAGATGGCATGCTGCGAGGTGTTGAGCAGCTGCTTGCAGTGTGGCGGCGTCGCCTTGACGCCGTCGGGCACGGTGCAGGCGCCGCCGTCGACGCAGTCGCAGGCCCACGCGTAGGGGTGCGCGCCGGTCATGCACTGATCGTCGTAGCCGAAGATGTGCGAGACGCGCGTGCAGGTGTTGCACAGCTGCTGCGCGTTGCACTGGCCGGGCGGCTCGACGCAACCGCCGCAATCCACCGTGCCGCCGCACTGGTCGTCGATGGGGCCCGTGCTGCAGGCGAAGCCCTGCTGGCCGCAGCTGAAGGGCGTGCAGCCGCAAACGTACGGCTCGGTGCCGCCGCTGCAGCTGTTGTCGTTGGGCGGATCGGCGGGGCAGGCGGGCAGGGTGTAGTCGGAGCCGCATCCGTCGCTGATGGTCCCGCAGGAGCCGGTGGGAACCCCGCGCGGCATGCAGGTGCCAGCGCCGCACGTGTTGTCCGCCTGGCAGGTCCCGCTGGTGCAGGCCGGGCAGGTGTAGAGGCCGCCGCAGCCGTCGGGCACGAGGCTGCACAGCGGCGTCCCGTTGGCCTGCACGCAGTCGCCTGCGTCGGCCGACTTCGGCGTGCAGACGCACTTGTTGTCCACGCAGACGTCGCCGAAGTGGTGACAATCGCCGCAATTGAGCTGCCGACCGCAGCCGTCATTGGTCGCGGTGCCGCACTCGATCCCCATCGCCGAGCAGCTGCGCACCATGCACGTGGTGTCGTTGATCTCGTCGCCGGGCACCGTCTTGCCACCGGTGCCCGCCTCCGGGATCGCCATGGTGGCGTCCCCGTTGCTGGCCGCGCCGCCATCGCCGCTGACATAGCCCTCGCTGCTGAACGGGTCGGAACAAGCGCCCGCGAGGACGGCGGTCAAGCCGCCGGCGAGGCCAAGGAGCCCCGCGGCGACCACGACCCGACTGGCTCGCCTCGCGTTTCCTCGCATCGGAGCCCTCAGCGACTCGCCTTCCGTTGATCGCCGGCGGCGCGCTCCTCGGCTTCGAGCTCCTCGAGCGCGGCGGCCAGCTCCTCCTGCTCGCTGCGGGTGGTCGCCTCGCTCTCCGTCTCGGTGACCGGCGGCGCCTCGACGCGCTTCTGCACCGTCTCCACCGGCTTGGGCGTCTCGGCGGGGGCGAGCCCCATCTTGCGCTTGAGCGCCAGGAGATCGTCTTCGCCGCTGGCCGTCTGCTCGAGACCGGCGAACTTCGAGGCGAGCGTGTCGCCCGTGTACTCCTCGGCGATCTCCGCGCCGGCTTCGGCCTCCGCCTCGAGCTGGTCGATCTTGCCGGCCATGCGGTCGAAGGTCTCGAAGGCGCTCTGATCCTTGAGACCGTGCATCGTCTCCTGGATCGACTTCTGCGCCTCGGCGCGCTTCTTCCGCGCGATGAGGATGTTCTTCTTCCGCTTGGCCTCCTCGATCTTGTCGTTGAGCGCCCGGAGCGAGCGTTTCAGCTGATCGACCGAGGTCTTCTGCTTCTGCCACTGGTCCTGGAAGGTGGCGGCGAGCGTGTCGTGCTCCTTCTTCCGCGCGAGGGCCTCCTTGGCGAGCTCCTCGTTCCCAGCCCGCAGGGCCATCATCGCCCGGCGCTCCCACTCGGTGGCGTTGGCGGTCTCCTGCTCACCCTGCTTGGCGAGCCGCTTCTCGTCCGCGATCGCGGAGGCGACCTGCTTCTTGGCCTCCACGAGCTGGTTGTTCATGTCCAGAACGAGCTGGTTCAGCATCTTCTCCGGGTCTTCCGACTTGGAGATGAGGTCGTTCAGGTTCGATTTGATGAGCTGCGCCAGACGGCTGAAGATGCCCATGGAGTGGTCTCTTGAGGAGTCGAGGGACGGAACGGCGAAATTTCAGCTGGCGGGCGTCGGCTGCACCAGCGCGGCCGACTGGGTGAGCGTGAGGTCGATCTCGTCGAGGCAGGCTTCGATCTCGTTGAAATCGAGGTTCTCGAGCTCCAGAGCCGAGGAGAGGACGACCGTGTCCCCCTCGAGGCCGAAGCTGGTGTGCACCTGCGAGCGGGCGTTGGCGGCCAGCAGGCGCTTGTAGACCTGGACGTCGTCCTTCGGCGCCCCGGTGATCTGCACCCGCAGGACCACCAGCGGCGCTTCGACCCG
The DNA here is from genome assembly GCA_026225435.1 of Labilithrix luteola. Taxonomy (GTDB): domain Bacteria; phylum Myxococcota_A; class Polyangia; order Polyangiales; family Polyangiaceae; genus JAMFST01. The sequence continues at coordinate 1,493 of JAMFST010001116.1, read as the reverse complement.
GACGGCGATGGGCGGCTGGTGGGCGGTCGATTCGACCACGAAGGTGCCGGCGGCGCCGTCGACGGCCCGGTAACGCCGGTTCGAGCGGGCGAGGTACGCCTCCACGTCTTTGACGGTACGCATGTTGGGGTTGTAGCGGATCTGGACCGCATCGGGGGCCGGATGACGTGGTACCGTTCTGGTCGCGAGATGCCCGCGGACAACGCCCAGCTCGTCGGCACCATGGTCGGCGGACTGTACAAAGTCCGCCGCCTGCTCGGTCAGGGCGGCATGGGAGAGGTGTATGCCGCGGACGGCAAGCACGGCGAAAAGGTCGCCATCAAGGTGCTGCACGAGCGCGCCGCCAAGGATCCCGACCTGGTCGCCCGCTTCCAGCGCGAGGCGTCGATCGCCGCGAAGATCCGCTCGCCCTACGTCGCCACCGTGCTCGGGGCGGGGAAGGATCGCGATGGCCGGCTGTGGATCGCCTTCGAGCGGCTGAACGGCGAAGGGCTCGACGAGCGGCTGCGCCGGGAGATGTACCTCTCGTTCGCCGACGTGGCGCCGATCGTCGAGGACGCGCTCCAGGGGCTGGAAGCGGCCCACGCGGCCGGCGTCATCCACCGCGACATCAAGCCGGCCAACCTCTACGTCGAGAAGAGGAAGCTCTCCGCCAAGGACATCACCGCCGGAGAGCCGGACGAGCGCACGCGGATCCTCGACTTCGGCGTCTCCAAGATGCGCCGCGGGACCGGGCAGCGGAACAAGGCCGAGCCGTCCCTCACCGCCTTCGACGCCACGCTCGGGAGCTTCGCTTACATGGCGCCGGAGCAGGTGCGCGGCTCGGCTCGCGTCGACGAGCGCGCCGATCTTTACGCCCTCGGGGCCGTCGCCTTCCGCGCTCTGACGGGGCGCCTGCCGTTCGAGGGGACCAACGCGCTCACCCTCATCGCGCTGAAGCTCGATCGCGAGCCGCCGACCCTGGCGGCCACCACCGGCGACGACTGGCCCACGTCGATCGAGAAGTTCCTCGCCAAGATCATGTCGCGGGACCGCGAGAAGCGCTACGAGACGGCGCCCGAGGGGCTCGAGGCGTGGCGCAAGGTCTGCCGCGTGATGGGAAACATGCCGCAACGTGCCGCCGCTCCCCCGGCTCTGGACGTTCGTGAAGAGCACACCGACGTCAATGGAACCTTCGCCGGGACGGATAGCTTCCGCCGCTGACGCCACCGTCAGGAAGCTAGCGGTCGTCGGCCGCCAGGCGCCCGGGTCGTACTCATCTGTAAACCTGGGCCACGACGCATCGATTTTCGCGAGATCGGGCGCTAGGTTTCGCCGCCATGAGGTCTTCGCTTTCTTCCGCGCTGCGCTACCTGGCGCCGCTCGCTCTCCTGCCGACCGCGGCGGGTATCGCCTACGCCCCCGCGCTCGGTTGCTCGTCCAGCAGCGAAGCGGCGGCCGCCGACGCAGGACCGGACGCCCAGGCGGACGTCGACGCGGAGATCGACCAGTTG
>JAMFST010000132.1 GCA_026225435.1 Labilithrix luteola | reverse complement strand
GTACCCCTCGGCGAGGTCGGGCCGATCGCCTTCTCCGAAGGGATGCGGATGGCGAGCGCCATTCACGCCGGCCGGGTCATCGCCGCGGAGGGGACCGATGCTTGACGCCCGCGCGCTGCTCCGCGCCGGAGCGATCGTTCCCGAGGACGCGGCGCCTGCCGACGAGCGCACGGCCGTCCTCCGCGCCCGTACGTATGAACATCCGTCCCTCGCGGGGCGGGCCGTGGTGCGGCTGTCGACCGACGTGATCGCGCCCGGCGCCGACGTGGAGATGAAGGCGCTCGGCTTCGCGCCGCCGCGGGTGGGGGCGCCGCTGGGCCGGGCGAAGTTTCGCGCGCTCGGGTTCCCGGGGTGGGCGCTGGCGAACGATCCCGATCACGCCCGCTTCGCCCTCGAGGTGATGCAGGACTTCAAGAAGGCGGTGGCGCGGGCGCGGTCGAAGCCGGGGCACGCGCGCGACGCGCTGGTGGAGATCGCCGACCGGCTCGGTCGCACGGTGCCGCACTTCCTCCCCTCGTTCTGGGAAGAGGCGGGGCGCGCCTTCCTCGCCGACGACAGCACGACCTTCGCCGCGCAGGCCTTCGAGAAGGCGCGGCAGGCGGAGAACGTGCACAAGCTGGCGGTCGATCAGGAGCTGCGCGCCGACGTGTTCCTCGAGTTCGCGCTCGCCGGGGCGCTCGCGGTCAAGACGCTGAGCGCGTACGGCAAGGAGCTGCAGAAGACGCTCGGAGCGGAGGCGGCGTACCCGCGCTTTTCCGAGCTGGCGCTGCGCCGCACCCTCGGCGGTCTGCCGCCGTGGACGGGGATGGGGAAGGAGCTGCGCGCGCTGGCCACGGCGGCGAAGCTCGATGTCGCGGCCGAGGAGGCGCGCTTCGTCACCGCGCTGCTCGAGGCGTCGTCGATCACCCGCGCGCCCGACGATCTGTGGACCACCTACCGCGCAGGGCTGGTGCGCGCGGCGGCGAGCTCGGTCGACGTGCGTCGCAAGCTGCTTCACCTGTTCCCCTCGCTCGGCGGCAAGACGATGCCGGCGTGGTGGCTCGACCTGCTGACGGAGATCGGCGCGCTCGATCTCTTCGACGGAGTGGACGGGGATCTCGAGGCGGCCGAGTGGCTCGGGCGGCTGCTCGGCTTCGCGCCCGGGGAGCCGCGGCTCGTGGTGTGGCTCGAACGGCTGGCGCCGCGCATCCTCGCCGAGGGGAAGCCGCTGCAGGTCGCGCAGGGGAACAAGTGGCAGCGGCGCGCGGACCTCGCGGTGACCGAGCGGGCGCTGGAGCTCGGGCTCGCGCTCGCCGACGTGCCGATGACCCGGCACCAGAGCGCGGTCTACTCGCCGTTCGATCTCGCCGCGGGCGTCACCTGCGACCCGGCGCGCGTCGCGCAGGACGAGCGCTTCGGATCGTTCCTCGTGCGGGCGGTGGCGACGGCCATGGGGGCACACGCCTTCGAGGCGTCCTCCGCGGGGAAGCCGACGCTGAGGAAGCTGCGCCGCGCCTGGGTCGAGGAGAAGATCGCCGCGCTCGAGGGGAGCCTGGCGGGGATGGACCGGACGCTGGAGGTGCTCACCGGCGCGCGCACCGCGGCGACCTGCCGGGAGGAGCCGGATCTGGTGGAGCGCCTCGCCGCCGTCTCGCCGGCGCGGGCGCTGGGGCGGGTGCTGCGCGGAGGTCTGTACGCCGAGCTCACCTGGCCGGCGCTCGAGGCGGCGTTCCTCGAGCTGGGCGGCGGGTCCGCGGTGAAGAAGAGCGGCGCCTTCCCGTACCTGGTCCTGCACAACGGCGCGCGCGCCATCGTCGTGGGACCGGAGGGGCGCCTGCTCGAGCACGACCTGCAGGTGGCGAAGGCGAGGCACGTGAACGTGACCCTGTACTTCGTCGGCGGTCAGCTGCTCGTCCTCAGCGGCAACGACGCCTACTGGAGCGGGCGGCCCACGGAGCGCTTCGTCCCCGTCAGCTCGTACTCGGCGTGCGCCGCTTCGGTGAAGCTCGCGGACGGCGCCGTCACCCTGGGCGGGCAGAAGGTCGTCCCGGGCGACACCAAGGTGAATCGCGCCTGGGGGCTGGTCGGCGACGGGACCGGCTTCTGGATCACCAGCCGCCAGTACGAGACGCGCACCATGGTCCTCAAGGAGATGGACCCGGAGACCGGCGTGGTGGGGCGCGCGTCCTGGCCGAGCCTCCTCGAGCGATCGCTGCAGCCGGACGATCAGGTGGTCGACGTCGCGCTCGTCCCGGCTCCCGCAGGGCTCGTCACGTCACCGCTGGGGATGGCGCACGGGCTGGTCGGCGGCTGGCGGCTGCGACGCGGAGGGATCGGTGCGCCGGCAGACTGGGTGACGGGGGACGGGCGGCGGGTGCGGGTTCCGGAGGACGCCAAGGGGACCGAGCACGCGCTCCTCGGGCTGCCGGGGAGCGACGCGAGCCTCCTCGTGAGCTTCGAGAGCTCCTACCGAGGGCCCACGCAGGAGATCTGGCGCGACGGCACGCTGCTCGGCGTGGTCGGTCACGCGACGCCGTACGAGCGCGAGGGGCCGCCGGTCGTCGCCGCGTTCTACTGGAACCTGTTCACCTTCCGCGACGAGGCGGGGAGCCGGGCGCTGCGCGCCGTCGACGAGGCGGCCGTCGAGAAGCTCTTCGCGGCAGGGAGCGAGGACTGGAAGGTCGCGCGTCAGGGGGAGGCCGGGGAGAGCGTGGAAGGGACGACCGACGCCACGCGGCGCGCGCTCGCGCAGCTGCTGCCGGCGGTGACGGCCTCCGGCCTCGTCGAGGCGGTGGTGGCCAACGTGCGCCTGGCGGCCCGGCTCTCCGAGCGACTCGCGGCGGTGGTGCAGGAGCGCCGTGCGGAAGCGGCGCAGGGGATGGAGCCGCCGCCCGAGGCGCTCCCGGGGGCTGCACTGGACAAGGCGCTCCCCGGCGCCGGGCGGCAGGACCTCTGGGGGCGAGCCCTCGACAGCGGCGACGTCGGGCGCAACCTGCGACGCGCGTCCGAGTGGTTCGCCGGTGGGCCGCTCCCCGCCGGGAACGACCCGATCGCCGGAGCGAGCGGCTGGGGCGCGTGGATCGGAGCCATGCGCGGCCTCGCCGTGCTCCTCGGAACCCACGCCATCGAGCCGGACAAGCGCCCCCTCGTGGTGAGCTTCCTCCGCGCCTGGAGCCGCTCGGCCTTCGTGGGCGATCGCGCCGCCTTCCGCGCCGTCCGCATGACCCTCCCGGTGGGGACGGTGCTCGGAAGCGGAGGCAAGACCCCGCTGTTCGCGGTGGACGCGAGCCGCTACGTCGGGGAGGTCGAGACGACCAAGCTCTTCGACGAGGATCCCCAGAACGGTCGCAACGTCGTCGTGGCGATCGAGCGCACGAGCGACGGCGTCTTCCGCCTGCCGCCGAAGGCGACCCTCCGGAACGAGCGGCGCTTCCCCGCGGGCGACGACGCGGCCTGGCTGGAAGGATTCCTGTCCGAGCTGGACGCGCGCGGCGAGCCTCCGACGCGAGACGCGGGGGTGGTGGGCGAGCTGGCGCAGCGCACCGGTCTGTCGCGTGCCGAGGCGGCCGCGCTGTGGGCCGGGTTGCCGCAGCGGTTCCTGCGCTGGCCCAGGGACCCGGCCAACAAGGCGCTGCGCGAGGCGCTGGATGTCAAGCTGGTCGACGCCGAGGCCGCGGCGGAGTCGCTACGCAGCGTCGATCGAGCGGCGCTTCTCGAGCTGTTCACCGCTGCCGCGCCCGACGATCCGCGCGCGCTCTGGAGCGAGCCGGCGGCGGTGGCTGCGAGGCTCGCGGAGGCGTGGAGGGGGCGCTTTGGCGAACGTGTGGTGCTGCGCGAAGAGGTCGTGGCGGCGATCACGCGGCACGTGTCCCTGCCGAATGGCGTGCCGGCGGCGACGGCGCTGCGCGCGTTGACCGACGTCGCGTCCGCGCCGCTCCTCGAGCTCCCGGAGCAGCAGCCGATCCAGCGCGGGGCCGCCGAGGCCGACGTGGCGCACTTCGGTCACGCGTCGCTGATCACCTTCCAGCGGCTGGTGCCCTATCTCTTCGACGCGCTGCCGGTCGGCGATCCGTACCGCGACGCGCTCGCTCCGCTCATCGATGCCATCCGCTCCCGCCTGGCCACCAAGGGGCTCCTCGTATCGCTCGGCGGGCGCTACTTCTGGGGCGACGACGGGCGTCCCCAGGCGCTCGCCGTGCTCGAGACGGTGAGCGGCGCGTCACCGACGATCGCCGGGCTGCCCGAAGGGACGCTGGTGCGCGACGACGGCGTCATCCGCATCACCCTGGAGCCACGCGGATTGCTCTCCGTCTGGGGGTACCCCGCCGCCGACCTGGCCCGCGATCCGCGCGTCGCCGGACTCGCGTCGGCGGAGCACCTCGATCGCGTCCTCTTCTTCACCGGCGACCGCGCCGTCGCCTTCGCCGAGCGCGCCCGCGCGACCCCGGTGCCGGCCGGGCAGTACGAGGCGAACCCACGCCTGTCGGCGCCGGCCACCGTGGAAGCGGCGAAGGCGAAGCTGGGCGTGTCGGAGGAGGCGGCGACGCTGTACCTCCAGCTGCTCGCCATGCCCGAGCCGTCGACGAAGAACGTGCGGCGCTGGAGAGACGTGCCGCGAAGAGCGGGTTCACGGGAGTTCGGTTCTGTGGCTTCCGCAATCAATCGGCGCTGCCGAGATTCTTCGATATCGCAAGCGTGTTTGTTCTTCCCTCGCGGCAT
>JAMFST010001115.1 GCA_026225435.1 Labilithrix luteola | reverse complement strand
GCTACGCCCGCGGCTTCGACGTGATCATGCAGGGGACGAAGCAGCGCGTGGTCTGCGAGATCCTGAGCACGCAGCCCTACCCGCTCGCCCGCGTGATGCAGCGTTACGGCCTCGGACGATTCCGCGTGACCCAGAAGAGCGACGTGCTCCTGCCCGACGACGTCTACCGCAGCGATCAGGCCGAGCCGGCCGACTGGATCATGATGGGCAACCACGACACGTCGCCGATGTGGACGGTGGTCCCGTCGTGGACACCGGCCAAGCGGGAGGCGCGGGCGCGCTACTTCGCCGAGCGGCTGGGCATCGCGCCGGGCGCGCGCGAGGCGTGGATCCGCCAGCTGGTCGCCGAGCCGGAGGCGATGGTGCACGCCGAGCTGGCCGACGTCCTCGCCAGCCGCGCCGCGCACGTGTCGATCTTCTTCGCCGATATCTTCGGCCAGACGGAGATCTACAACCGCCCCGGCGTCGTCGACCCGCGCAACTGGCGCCTCCGCGTCCCCGGCGAGTACCGCACGGTCTACGCGACGGCCCGCCAGCAGCACCGCGCGCTCGACTTCCCCTTCGCCTTCGCCCTCGCCCTGCACGCCCGCGGCCTCGACACGGGCGAGAACGAGGAGCTCTTCACCCGCCTCGTCGCTGCCGCCGCCCGCCCCTTGCCGCCGCTCGTGTAGCGCGCGCGGCGATCAGGGGTCGCCGAAGCTACCGGGCCGCTCGAGCCCCACGAGGCGGAAGCCGCGGCTGCCGAGATCGTACAGGTGCGCGCGCAGCGGCCCCTTGGTGAAGGTGTTGGCGAGGTCGACGATGACGTAGCGCGAGGGATCGCCATCGGGGACGCCGTCGGCGATCGCGAGGTGCTTCAGATCGACGCAGATGTGCCCCTCCGGCCCGGCGGTCGTCGGCAGGAACCCCGCCGGATCGTAGGACGGCGGCGTGTACATCCGCGCCGCGTAGCGGAACGCGCTCTGCGGCGCGATCTGCGCGTAGCGAGCCTCGTCCACGCCGCACAGCCGCTCGTTCCCCTCGAGGCTGACCCGCCCGATGGGCGACAGGTTCTTGAGGTATCGCTGCAGGATGAGGTCGCGCCGCTTCTTCAGCGTCCGCTGCAGGTAGGCGACGTCGATGGGATCGGTGTAGTCGCCGACCTTCACCAGCTCGTCGACCATCGGATCGGTGAAGCGCGCGAGGATGCGCGCCATCCAGGCGCCGTCCCCCTCGGTCATCTTGCCGAAGGCCGGGTTGGGATACCCCGATCGCCACAGCTCCGGATCGAAGTCGTCGGCGTTGAAGTAGTTGAAGATGCCGCCGGTGCGCCGCGCCTTCTCCCACGGCCGGGTGACCGCGCCGAGGGTGATGAAGTCCTCTCCGAGGTACGGCAGGTCCAGGTAGTAGGCGTGCCCGAGGCGCTCGGAGATGCCGTCGATGAACCACACGCTGCCGAAGGCGTCGCCGATGTCGATGATGTAGTGGCGGACGAAGCCGGGGCCGGGATCCTTCTTGGCCTCCTTCTTCGGCGCTTCCTTGGCGTCCGCCGGCTTCGCGTCCGGCTTCGGATCGTTCGACGAGTCGCCGTCCTTCGCCTTCGCGTCTTCCTCCGCCTCCTTGGGCGAGATGAAGATGTTCATCGTGTTCTGCTCGCGGGCGTCGAAGTGGTTCGTCCACGCCGCCAGCAGCCGCGCACCGCGCAGCTCGCGTCGATCCTCGTGATCGATGATGTCGTTGGGATCGTCCTTGCGGCGCCCGTCGTAGGTGTACGGACCGATCGTCTTGCCCGGCAGCCAGCTGGAGGCCGCCATGCGCACCAGCTCCCCGCGGTGCGAGGCCGAGTCGAGGACCGACTTGAGCGCCTTGTCGTCGAACGGCTTGGCGATGCCCGAGTTGTCGGTGACCTTCAGCCCCGGCTTCAGCTTGAGGAGCGACGGCTTGAAGTACACGACGGAGTCGCACGGCGCCCAGAAGCCGACGTCGTGGTACATGCGCGTGGCGATGGCGGTCGCTCCGCTGGCGCGCTCCGGCTCGAGCTCCGGATCGGCCTTCATCATGAACTTGCCGACGCCGGGCACGTTGATGCGGAAGCCCGGGTTGGCGCCGTTGTCCTTGCCCTGATCGATGAGCCACGACCCGTCGGGCATGTTCGGGTCGAGCTTCTTGTCCGGGCAGCCCCCCTTGGTCACCTCGGCCACGGTCATGTCGTGCATGCCGAGGCGGTTGGTGAACCAGCTCGAGTCGGCCACCTCGTCCATCGCGTTGACGTTGATCGCCTGCCCCGCCGGATCGACGGCGAAGAAGCGCGCGATGGGGCGGAAGATGATCTGGTTGGCGCCGTCCCAGGCAAACGGCGAGTCGTACTCCTGCGGCGGTGGCAGGAACGGCTTCTGATCGTCGTCCTTCCACAGCGGATCGCGCAGCGGAAAGCGCCGCACCCCACCGCAGGCGGTGACCGCCGAGGCCAGCGCGAGCGCCACGAGACCGATCGTCGCTGCGCGCACGCGCCGGGAACACTCAGAACCCATTGGTGCCTCCGACGTAAACGCGGATGGAGTCGACTTGCGTGCCGTGGTCGAACGTCTCCGTGCCGACGCCGACGAGCAGCTCGAGGGTGTTGCCCGGCAGGCCCACCGTCTGCACGCCGACCGAGCCGGAGAGCCGGAACAGCTTCGGATCGAAGCCGGAGAGGTGATCGCCGAAGACGTTGCCGATCTCGCCGCGGACGGTGCCGTCGACCAGGATCCACAGCGGCCAGTGGTAGGCGATCTCCCCGACCGCCGCGCTCCGGTCGTACAAACGTCCAGGGTAGAGCCCCTTCATCGGCCCGTAGCCGCCGAGGGTCACCTGGTCGAGGAAGGGGATGACGGTCCCCTTCTGCAGCGGGTCGGCGAAGAGCGTGGTGGCCGAGAAGCTGAGGATGCGCTTGTGGCCGGTCAGATCGAAGAGCGCGCCGGCGGTGCCGCCGTACTTCACCCAGCCCTGGCCGGGGTGGTGGCTGATGTCGCTGTCGTACTCGCCGTTGAGATCGAGGCGGACGCCGGTGCCGCTCTTCTGCCGCGAGTCGAGGCCCAGCGCGAGGCGGCTGTAGATCTCGCTGTAGCCGTGGTCCCAGCCGGCGGGCGGGGCGAAGACGTGGTTGTTGATCTGGTCGTCGACGGTCGGGTCGTCGCCCAGGTGCCCCTTGTGAAAATTGTACGACGTGTCGCCGATGGCCGCGTGCAGGTTGCTGGTGCGGAAGAACTTCCAGTCCATCGCCAGGCCGCCGTCGACGGTGGTCAGACCGTAGCGACTGAGGTTGTCCTGCAGCGAGCGTGGGCCCATGCCGAAGAAGGTCTTGTCCGGCCGGTCGATGACCGAGAACTGCAGGGTGAGCGCGTCGGCCGGATCGGCATCCAGGTGGATGCGATCGACCAGGCCGGCGGCGAGCCAGTCGCTGCCGAAGGTGGAGCCGTGCAGCTGCAGATCCTGCCCGGTGCCGCCGACGTCGTTCCAGAAGGCGAGGAAGCCGACCGAGGGGCGGAAGCCGAAGTCGACGAGGACCGTCGGCAAGATGCCCGACTTGTGATCCGGGCCGAAGGCGAAGACGTCGTAGAGGACCTTGGGGAGGTTGGCCTCCTCGGCGGCGGAGACGCCCGCGCCCAGCGGCCGGCGGATGACGTACTCGGTCAGCAGGTACAGCGGCGACAGGAGCACGCGCGGGATCCACAGGAGCACGTCGCCCATCGTGACGTGCGAGCCGCGCCCGTCGTAGTCGGGCAGCTTGCGATCCGGCGTGGTGCTGCGCGCGGGACCGCCGCCGTTGTCGACGGTCTTGCCCGGCTCCTGCCGCGTGGAGGTACCCGGCTTCTCGTCCTTCTTCTTGTCGGCCTCGCCGTTGCTCTTGTCCGTCTTGGGCGACGACGACGGACCTTCGGCGCCGGCGTGCTCGGCCGAGTTGGTCTGCGCCCGCGCTTCGCCGGGCGACGCGAGCGTCAGCGTCCCGAAGAGCGCGCCGGCGAGCAGGGTGACGGTGCTCGCGAAGGATCGATGCGCGCGCATCACGCCGCTGCCACTCCCGCGGTCGGATCTCCACCGACCGGACCGGGCTGGCCGCCCTTCTCGATGTTCTCCGCGCGCTTCTTGTTCTCCTTGCGGATGAACCACGCCACGGTGAGCCACAACCCGATGAGCCCCACGTTCACCAGCGCGAACATGCGCGTCTCGACGTGCAGCACCGTCCCCAGCCACACGATCGCCGCCGAAGACATGTCCCCCACGCGCCAGATGAACGTATCGATGGTGGTCTTGCCGACGTACTTCTCCGAGCGCGAGCCGACCAGGTACAGCGCCTGCGAGGTGGTCGCCTCGAGCGAGTAGTCGATCCCGTTCTCGGTGACCTTCGCCACCTGCGCCACCGCCAGCACCGGCATCACGAAGATGGCCGAGTAGCCGAGGAGAGACAGCAGCGGCATCACCAGGAGCGCGCCGCCGACACCGATGTACTTGAAGACGCGCGAGACGAAGAAGAGCTGCACCACCGCGCCGAGGATGTTGGCGTACAGGAGGTAGTTGGCCTTCCACTCGGTGACGAAGACCTTCTCCGTCAGGCCCGCGTCGTGGGCCATCTGCCCGGCGCGCGCGAGCAGGCTGCGGTCGATGATGTACTCGCCGGCGCTGTTCACCCAGTTGAGCAGCAGCACCAGGAGCGCGATCAGGAACAGGTACTTGTCCTTGATCAGCGTCTTGATTCCCGCCGCATCGACCGGCGGCTTCTCCTTTTCCTTCTCCTCGCTGGCCGACTTCTGGCCGACGGCGACGTGCTGCCGCGCATCGATGAGGCGCATGAGCACCGTCACCACGACGAGGATCCCGGCGGCGCCGGCCATCATCGCCTCGGGGCCGAGCCGCGCGAGAAAATGCGCGATGGCGCTCCCGGCG